>NZ_JAQEQF010000019.1:0-890 GCF_027698965.1 Clostridium fessum | reverse complement strand
GCAGCGGCAGGATCCAGAGTACCGCGAGACACGTGGAACCTTGCGGGAATTCGGGGGGACCACCCCCCAAGGCTAAATACTCCTTAGTGACCGATAGCGCATAGTACTGTGAAGGAAAGGTGAAAAGGACCCCGGGAGGGGAGTGAAAGAGAACCTGAAACCCTGTGTTTACAAGCTGTGGAAGCACGTTAAGGTGCAACCGCGTACTTTTTGTAGAACGGTCCGGCGAGTTGCGGATGCTGGCGAGGTTAAGGAGTAAAGCTCCGGAGCCGAAGCGAGAGCGAGTCTTAATAGGGCGTAAAGTCAGCATGTGCAGACCCGAAACCGGGTGACCTATCCATGTCCAGGTTGAAGTTCCCGTAAAAGGGAATGGAGGACCGAACGCACATCCGTTGAAAAGGGTGGCGATGAGGTGTGGATAGGGGAGAAATTCCAATCGAACCCGGAGATAGCTGGTTCTCCTCGAAATAGCTTTAGGGCTAGCCTCGTATTAGTTTAGCGGAGGTAGAGCACTGAATTTCCTAGGGGGCGTCAAAGTCTACCGAAGAATATCAAACTCCGAATGCCGCATAAATGATGTACGGGAGTCAGACTGCACGAGATAAGTTGGGTAGTCAAAAGGGAAAGAGCCCAGACCTACAGCTAAGGTCCCAAAGTGTGTGTTAAGTGGAAAAGGATGTGGGATTTCGAAGACAACTAGGATGTTGGCTCAGAAGCAGCCACACATTCAAAGAGTGCGTAATAGCTCACTAGTCGAGAGGTCCTGCGCCGAAAATGTCCGGGGCTAAAACACAACACCGAAGCTTAGGAATGATTATATCATTGGTAGAGGAGCATTCTTAAAGAGAGGAAGCAGTACCGATAAGGAGCTGTGGATTTTTAAGAAGAGA
>NZ_JAQEQF010000018.1:380-1691 GCF_027698965.1 Clostridium fessum | reverse complement strand
CACCTAACTCATCACTACTACAATATACTTATGGGTAATCCCCTTACATCCAGTAAGGATTTATCCATCTCATTACTTAAACTGTTAGAATGTAGGATGCAATGGTATATCGACTTCATCACTAGGACTTAGCGTCCGTACTTTAGACTGATAACCAGCTCCTCATTCACAGTGTTCGTTTTATGCAGGTTGAATCACATTAAGTGCATTCGTGTCACACACAGTAGTTTGAGCAGGTAATGAGTAAATCTGGTATTTATCCATTATAATATTTTTAAGGAGTGACAAATTTATGAACGCAGTAGGTATTGATGTTTCAAAAGGTAAAAGCATGGTTACAATTCTAAGACCATTTGGTGAGATTGTATCCTCTCCTTTTGAGATCAAGCACACATCCAGTGATATCCTTTCACTAATTAAACTTATTCACTCTATCGAAGGTGAATCACGAATTGTAATGGAGCACACCGGACACTATTACGAAGTACTTGCTCAGCAATTTTCAGCAGCTGGTCTGTTTGTCAGTGCTGTTAATCCTAAGCTAGTCAAAAACTTTAATAATGACTCTCTTCGCAAAGTTAAATCTGACAAAGCTGATTCCATCAAGATCGCCCGCTATGCTCTTGACAAATGGCAAAATCTTAAACCATATAGTATTGTGGATGAATTGCGCACACAACTAAAGGCCATGAATCGTCAGTTTCATTTCTATGTGAAACAAAAAACGGCTATGAAAAATAATCTTATTAATCTCATTGACCAGACATACTCAAATGCAAATACTTATTTTAATAGTCCACCCCGCAGTGATGGCTCCCAAAAATGGGTTGATTTTGTCTATACGTATTGGCATGTAGATTGCGTTCGTAAAATGTCTCTAAATTCTTTTGTTAAACACTATCAAAACTGGTGCAAGCAAAAAAAATATATCTTCAATAAATCAAAAGCCGAAGAAATTTATACCAAGGCAACGGAACTTGTCCCGGTATTTCCTAAAAACGAAATAACCAAACGCATCATTAGACAAGCTATCGCTCAGCTTAACAGCACTTCCGCTACCGTCGAAACAATACGCATTCTCATGAATGAAACCGCCTCAAAACTTCCAGAGTACCCGATTGTTATGCAGTTTAAAGGGATTGGTCCATCTCTTGGTCCACAGCTTATGGCTGAGATCGGTGATATAACCAGATTTACACATAAAGGAGCCCTTACTGCTTTCGCCGGGGTAGATCCTGGCGTAAACGAGTCTGGCTCCTATGCACAAAAAAGTGTTCCAACATCCAAACGTGGGTCTTCAAATTTAAGAAA
>NZ_JAQEQF010000018.1:0-370 GCF_027698965.1 Clostridium fessum | reverse complement strand
CGTGGGTCTTCAAATTTAAGAAAGACTCTTTTTCAAGTAATGGATGTTCTTATTAAAACAATGCCGCAAGATGATCCTGTATATCAATTCATGGACAGAAAACGTGCCCAGGGTAAACCGTATTATGTTTACATGACTGCAGGCGCTAATAAATTTCTCAGAATTTATTATGGACGAGTGAAGGAATATCTCTGTATTCTTTCTGAGTCAAGCTAATTCAAAACTTTTATTTGCAGACCAGCACTGCTTGTGGTGGTCTTATTTTAGTGCCTAATTTTAACCATGTAAAATTTTATATTTTTTTCCCCATTAAGTCTTGACTTTTTATTTGCAGGCTAAAGTAACGAGAATGCGGTGTGCCGTTTTTCAA
>NZ_JAQEQF010000017.1:0-2827 GCF_027698965.1 Clostridium fessum | reverse complement strand
GTAAACGCTCCATAGCAAGTACCTGTTCCTCCACTCCTTTTTCTGCCATAATAGTCTCACACTATACAGAGTCAAAAAAGTTAAGTACTCAACTTTTTTGACCGCCTATGGAGGTCTAGCTATGAGCAGTCAAACAAGTTTGGTTGCTGAACAGGTTCGGTTGCAGCAATGGGCGGCACAGATCCAGGATTGTAAAAACCGCCCTGCAGATATGAAAGTAGAAACCTGGTGCAGTGAGCATGGCATCACAAAAGCGAATTATTATTATCGTCTGAAAAGAGTCCGCAAAGCATGTTTGGAGGTCTACAATCCAGAACCGGCGTTTGTGGAACTTCCTCAGCCGACAGAGAAAGCTCTGCCCCAGGAAGACAGCAGCTTAAAACCGACAGCTATTTTGCGAAATTCCAGAGGATTGGCACTTGAAATTTATAATCCTGTCTCTAAAGATATGCTTCAGTGTATCCTGGAGGTTCTGTCTAATGCTGAATGACGCCACAGGTCTGAAAAAGATCTATCTTGCAGTTGGTTATACCGATCTGCGGAGAGGAATGGATGGTCTCGCAACGATCATCCGGTTCCGGTTTCAGCTCGATCCGTATGATAAAAATACGCTCTTTCTTTTCTGCGGGAAGAAGACGGACCGGATCAAGGGACTCTTATGGGAAGGGGATGGGTTCCTACTTCTTTACAAGAGACTGAGCAACGGTGCCTTCAACTGGCCACGTTCCGTAGAAGAGGCGTTGGAAATATCCCCGGAACAGTATACGATGCTGATGCAAGGGCTTGAAATTCTCCCCAAACATCCGATCAGGCCAAATGATCCGCCTAAAAGATTGATGTAACATTTGTGCATTATGGAGAAAAAATTTCCATATTTCACAGAAGAAAAGAGAATCTCTTCCGTTTCATAAAGCTTATCCACAGAATTCAGTCCGCAGGAATCAAACCACACGGTTTCGGGCAGAAAAATCGTTCTGAATCTGTGGATAGCAGTACAGAACATCTGGAATCCTGAAAAGCTATCCCAGGTGCTCTGTACTGTTATCCACCGTCATTATGCCGAAAGGAAAACAGGCTCCAAGTGGCAGAAAACGTACAGATCTGGTACAATGGACTCATTGAGAAAAGGAGTTCCTGCCATGACGATGAAGTTCACAGAAGAACAGTTAAACAGCTTTGATAAATCTATGCTGATCCAGTTATTTTTGAATCAACAGGAACAGTTAGGAAAGGTCAGTGCCGACCTGCATTCCCTGGATACGAAGATGCAGGCAATGATGGAACAGCTGATCCTGGCTAATAAGAACCGGTTTGGACGTTCCTCTGAAAAAATGGAGGATGCCCAGCAGCTCCGTTTTGCTGAAGTGGATGGAACCATTGTGTTTTTTAATGAAGCCGAAGCTGTCTGTGATCTGGAGGCACCGGAACCAGAGACTCTGGAGCCGGCACCGGAACGCAGAAAAAAAGCAACCGGTAAGAAAGCACAGGATATGTCCGGGCTTCCTACAAATCGGATCGACCACTACATGACCGAAGAAGAATTAACAGTAGAATTCGGTGAAAACGGCTGGAAACAGCTTCCAGATGCTATTACACGCAGATATCGTTTCATTCCGGCAAAAGTCGAGGTGGATGAGCACCATGTTGGTGTATATGCCAGCAAAACAGACGGGCACATGATAAAAGCAAAGCATCCCAAAAGCCTGCTTCATGGAAGCCCCGTATCCGCTTCGCTCGCTGCTGCGGTCATGAATGGAAAATACGTAAACGCGGTCCCTCTTTATCGCCTTGAACAGGAATTCCTTCGATATGGCCTTGCCATAACCAGGCAGAACATGGCGAACTGGATGATCCGGCTGGGAGAAGAATATCTCGCCGTTTTGTATGATCACCTTCATTCGCTACTTTACAGATATCATGTCATCCAGGCTGATGAGACACCGGTATTGGTAAAACGGGATGGCCGCAGTGCCGGTTCCAAGAGTTATATGTGGGTGTACCGTTCTGGCCACATGTATCCGGAAAAACAGATCATCCTTTATGAGTATCAGCGGACAAGAAATGCCTCTCATCCCCGGGAATTCCTAAAGAATTATTCCGGCATTTGCGTGACGGATGGCTATCAGGTCTACCATACACTGGAAAAAGAGCGTGAAGACCTGACGATAGCCGGGTGCTGGGTCCATGCCCGCAGGCGCTTTGATGAAGCGCTTGCAGTAGTACCGAAAGAACGCCAAAAAGAATCCGCATCCTATCTGATCTTAAAGCAGATCCAGACGATCTACAGAAAAGAAGGAAAGCTAAAGGATCTCTCATCGGAAGAACGGCTTTCCCAGCGTCAGGTGGCTATAAAGCCACTGGTAGACGCTTTGTTTGCGTACCTAAAGCAGCATGAAAGCGAGGTCGGAACAGAAAAGCTGAAGGATGCTTTCAGTTACGCTCTGAATCAGGAAAAATATCTCCGGATTTTCCTGACAGATGGGGATGTCCCTATGGATAATAACGCCTCTGAGCGCGCGATCCGCGGATTCTGTGTTGGAAAGAAGAACTGGCAGATGATCGATACGATCAATGGTGCGAAAGCATCCGCGATTATTTACAGCATCGCAGAGACGGCAAAAGCGAATAACCTAAAACCATACGAATACTTTGAACACCTTCTGACAGAGATCCCTAAGCGCATGGATAACAGCGACCGGTCATTCTTAGATGACCTGCTTCCATGGTCGAAAAAGTTGCCGGACGTTGTCAGAAAACCGAAAAAGCAATGAAGTAGAGCCGCGGAAGCGGCTTTTAGCTTATAGGGTACTTGGTATGGAGCGTTTAC
>NZ_JAQEQF010000016.1:0-4531 GCF_027698965.1 Clostridium fessum | reverse complement strand
AGCTTATTTATATTATCATAAGCAATTGACTTTGTCAACAACTTTTTTATTTTATTTTTAATCTTTCTCAGAAACCCATTTGCGTTTCCGCTCTTATTTCTTCGATTGATTTGCCCTTGTCTCAAGGACGTATGTTATGATACCAGAGTTTCCAAGGATTGTCAACGATTTTTCTATATTTGTTATTCTTTTTATTTTGTTGTGTTTTTTTAGAATATTCTAACCATTTGAAGTCTATGCATCTATTTCCCCTAATCCCAGAAATGGCATCGAATCAAAAGAATCCGATGCCATTTCCATCCATTCATAAATACAGCTTTCACTCTCCATCTACACTCTCATTTATATCTATTACCTATTCCTATACTACCTTCTCTACAAATGATACTCAATCAATTTAACTGCCAGGCTGACACCGCCGCAGACCCACATCACAAGAATTGGGTTCAGTTTCCATTTACGGAGCGCTATAAAAGCTGCCGAAAAAAGAACCAGACTGCCCCACTGGATCATCCTTTCCCCATTTACCTCTGGAAGAACTGCTGCCAGTAGCATCGAAAGTCCGGCACCTGCGATCAGCGCCACTACCGCTGGGCGAAGACTGCCTAAAATACTTCCCATCGCAGAGCCGCCACGGTAACGCCGATATATGTATGCCAATACCGATACAATGATACAAGATGGGAAAATACATCCCCAGGTTGCCGCAACCGCTCCCGGAAGTCCCGCTATCCGAATTCCGACAAAGGTTGCTGAATTGACCGCAATCGGTCCCGGCGTCATTTCCGCGATCGTGATAAGATTCGTAAACTCCGTCATCGTGATCCATCCCTGTCGTTCCACAATCAGGCTCTGTACCAGTGGAATCGCCGCGTAGCCGCCGCCCACGCTGAAAAGCCCTATCTGCAGAAAGCTCAAAAATAATTGTATATAGATCATATCTATTCTCCCCCTCTATACCGCACCGGCCGTCTGCTCACGTTTTCTCATCCAGATAAATCGAATCGTTCCCGCCAGAATACCCGCCGCAATGATATAGATTACATTCACATCCAGCACAAAATCAGCCAGGAACGCAATTATCATGATTGCAATTGAATACAGCTTTTTTTCCTTCAGAACATTCACTCCCAGCCCACAGGAAACATCCAGAATCACAGCCTCCATGCCGACTCGCATTCCCTCTAGTGCTGCTGCCACCCAGACGTTCGACGCAAACGCGGCGTAACAGACGGATAAAACCGCCAGAATCGCCATCGGCGGAAGAATCGTTCCGATGACTGCCACCACCATTCCGGCAAACCCATATACTTTCCAGCCAACCAAAATTGCCCCATTTACCGCAATCGCGCCCGGACAGGACTGTGCCAGTGCGGTAAAATCAAGCATTTCCTGTTCATCAATCCAGTGAAGCTCATCCACGAAACATTTCTTCATAAATGTCACAATGACAAAACCGCCCCCGAATGTAAATGCGCTGATATAAAGTGTTTTTAAAAATAAAACCAGCAGTTGATGCTTCTGTTTCATCTGCCATTCCCCCTTTTTCTATTTTATCTTTTCTCTCTCCCAGTTCTCCTTCACGCAAAACAACATTACTTTTTCTGTGCCCATTATAACACTTGCCAATTCATTTTAAAATTACTATAATTTATATATAGTTCTTATTAAAATATCTATGATTCTCTATAAAAGCAACGCCGTCAAAAATAATATTTCTGACGGCAGGAAAAAAGTAGGACAAACATACAAATACGAATGTTTCCCACTCCTTATGAAACATTCAGGAAAGGAGTTTTCATGACACTGCGGCATTTCCGAATTTTTATCGAAGTAGCATCCGCCGGAAGCATCACACAGGCGGCGCGCAATCTCTACCTGACGCAGCCAACCGTCAGCACCGCCGTCCGGGAGCTCGAAGAACACTACGGAACATTATTTTTCGACCGGATCAACCAGCGTCTGCGAATTACCGGCGAAGGGCGGCGTTTTCTCGACTATGCACGCCATTTTATCCAGATGTACGATGAAATGGAACTGGCATTTTCCAATTCCGGAATCAGCGGAGTTCTCCGCATCGGTGCCAGCACCAACGTGGGGATTTCCTATCTACCACGTTTCATGCAGCTATTTCAAGAGACATATCCCCAGGTACACACGCAGGTCCATATACAGACGACCGCACAGACGGAAGCCATGCTCTTAAATGGGGCGCTAGATCTTGCAATCGTCGGCGGAACCATCCGCTCCGAACAGATTGCCCTGACTCCCCTGTTTCAGGAACACTACACCGCCATCTGCGCGCCGGGACACCCGATGGCAGGAAAAACCGTTTCCATCAATACATTTATGAAACAACCGCTGCTCTTCCGCGAAGTCGGCAGCACCTCCTATGAAGTATTTCAAAATGCCATCCGCCAGACCGGCTGTGAGGTCACCCCTGCCTGGGAAAGTACCTCACAAGAGGCCATTCTCGAAGCCGTCCGCCTGGGGCTTGGCGTCACAATTCTGCCAAGCGCTATGCTCGAAGCTGAGCTGAGACTCAGTACCATTTCCCGGATCTATTTTTCGGATTTTTCTTTTCAAAATACCGTTCATTTGGCGTGGCATCAGAGCAAGTTTCTGTCTCCTGTCATGCAGGATTTTATCCAAATGGCGCGTGAACTTTTGCCATCCAACCATATTTCCGCTCAAAATCCCCCGGGAATCTCCCCTCATGCATATCCTGTCCACAGAAATTTTCCGAAGGACTCTCCCGCAGCTACGCTCACTGATCTGCGATATTGAACTACCCTGGGAAAAATTTCGAAATGCATCGGTGCTCTATCAGATGCCTCTTCGTCATTTTCTGGCAAATGCGTTCTTTTCCGCTCTACTGGAACCAGGCAGCGGACTGGAAGATATGATTCTACAGATGCAGGGGATCGCATTAGAGTATGCCATCGTCCGCTACAGCCTTTTCCTGTGATGGATGCATGACGGTTCCGGTAAACTTCCGTATGAGACGGTTCGCGATTATCAGGTCATCATTATCCATATGACCGGATACGACGCTGAGGTTATCTGGGATTGGTTGCGAATACGTACGGATGATTGAAAATGATTTCTTCCTGTTATACTTTTAGGTATAGGTATACCTATATTTCAAAAGATTACTGAAAATTGCCCGACGGGCAGCATGCAGAGCTGATCGACG
Source organism: Clostridium fessum (assembly GCF_027698965.1). Taxonomy (NCBI): domain Bacteria; kingdom Bacillati; phylum Bacillota; class Clostridia; order Eubacteriales; family Clostridiaceae; genus Clostridium; species Clostridium fessum. Next base: position 1,335 of record NZ_JAQEQF010000016.1, on the reverse strand, counting down.
GGCAATTTTATAATATGGCACCTCCGAGCCGGATTCATCAGAAAATTTCCTACCAGATTTCCCACCTTCTTGGAAATTATATCGAGTCCAACGGCGGAGAATGCCGCGTTTATCCGCCTCCTTTCGCTGTCAATCTGGATGCGGATGATAAAGATTGGGTTGAGCCTGATATCTCTCTTATCTGTGATCCGAATAAATTGATCGACCGCGGCTGTTCCGGCGCTCCCGATCTCATTTTCGAAATCGTATCTCTATCCAGCCGGCTCATGGACTACATTATCAAAAATGCTCTGACTCCCTTAAACTTACCGAATAAAATTCGTCGCCGTCCGCTCCTCCTGTTCCGGAAGACCATATTCTTTCTTGCCAAGCTCGATGGACTTCATAAGAAATGTCATATTCTTTGCAAGCATCCGCATCGTCTGCTTGCCTTCCTCATCCATCTCTGCCTCCCCTTTCTCACAGCCGTGAATACTGTTCCAGTATCTGCTGGATGCGATCGGCATATTGCTGATGGTAAAAAATTTGTTCAATTCATCAAAAGTCGCTGAGCAGCCGCCTCTGCGTGCACAGACTACACTGGCCCCCACCTTCATGCTCTTATCAAAGGACGTGCTGTAAAACAAGCGGTCAAGACAGGCAATCAGCGTCGCATTAGCCGATGCATAGTAGACCGGACTGGCAATCACCAGGCCATCCGCCGCCTCAAAGAGAGGTGCCAGCTCATTTACGATATCATCAAACACACATTTTCCAATTTCGCTGCACTGGTTACAGGAAATACAGCCCCGGATATCTTTATTTCCAATCTGTATGGTTGTTACCTCTACCCCACTATTTCGAAATACATTCTCCATTTCCCGGATGGCAATGGATGTGTTGCCGTTTACACGTGGACTTCCGTTTAGAATTAATACTTTGCTCATTTGGTTTCCTCCTTTTACTCTGCGATACATTTATTCCAACAAATTGCTTTTAAACAGTCTGTAAGCGTATATATTGTCTTCAGGTGTCTACAACTGTCTACATAAAAATGAAAATGCAAAAAAGCGGAAACCCTGATGAATCAAAGCTTCCGCAATAATAAAAAAGAGCGCGAGACGGGACTCGAACCCGCGGCCTCGACCTTGGCAAGGTCGCGCTCCACCAACTGAGCCACTCGCGCATATTTGTAAGAATCGGGGTGACAGGATTCGAACCTGCGACCTCCTGGTCCCAAACCAGGCGCTCTAGCCAAGCTGAGCCACACCCCGTCATCCACGTTTATATTTGATTTTCTTGAACGTTTATATACCTTCAAAACTGCACACTGAATTTCTTCTACTCTCTATCTTT
>NZ_JAQEQF010000015.1:0-5065 GCF_027698965.1 Clostridium fessum | reverse complement strand
ACTGTTCAGTTTTCAAGGTTCTTTGTTGTCTCAGCGACAGCTCATATATTTTATCATAAGCATTCTTGCTTGTCAACAACTTTTTTAATTTATTTTTTGTTTTTCTTTTTCAAAAGCGCCGTTTCTTCAACAGCTCAGCTAGTTTATCACGAAAACTCATCAGTGTCAAGCACTTTTTTGTTTTTATTTTTTCTAGCTTTTTTAAAAAAAGAAACGGAGAAAGAGGGATTTGAACCCTCGCGCCGGTTGCCCGACCTACACCCTTAGCAGGGGCGCCTCTTCGGCCTCTTGAGTATTTCTCCGCAGTAATAAAAAAAATATTCAATTGCATCTTAACGCATTTCTTTGTCAGACGCGTGTCTCATTATATCAAAGAAAATTTAAAATGTCAAGCAAATTTATCCAAGTTTTTTCTTTTTTTTTATTTCCTTTAAACCACCATTTTTCAATATATTTTATGATATGATACTATAGATGTTTTGGCGGATTGCAGGAGTGCATCGCATCGCACGCAGCAATCCAGATTAGGATTCAGAAAGGAGTTTTTTTATGAATTTAAAATATATGATCCTGGGATCCGGCGGTACTGGTGGAATTCTTGGCTCTGCTCTTACAAAAGCTGGAAAGGATGTTACATTCATTGCCCGTGGTTCCAACCTTGATGCTATGCGTAATAACGGTCTCATCATTCGTCATCTCTGGGATCAGACGGAAGAACATCTTGAGGTTCGTGCATTATCCATGGAAGAATCCTGTGCTCTTTCCCTGGCTCCGGAGGTTATCTTTATATGCGTAAAAGAATATTCCCTTGATTCCGTCCTTCCTTTTATCCGACAGACCGCTGGTCTCCGCACAATTATTATTCCCATCTTAAATATATATGGAACCGGTGCCAGGGTGCAGAAAGAATTACCGGATTGTACCGTTCTGGATGGATGCATCTATGTTTCTGCATCCTTAGAACATCCCGGTGTTCTGGTTCAGCACGGTCCTATCTTAAGGGTTGTCTTCGGTCCCAGGGATCCTTCCTATATTTCTCCGATTTTATCAGCCATTCAATCAGATCTTTGCGAAAGCGGTATCGATGGAGTTTTATCCACCCATATCCAAAGGGATGCTTTGGAGAAATTTTCCTATGTCTCCCCTATCGGAGCTGCTGGAGTCTACCTTCATGCCGTGGCCGGAGATTTTCAAAAGGAAGGACCTGCCCGTGAATTATTTAAATCCATGATTCGTGAAATCAGCGCTCTGGCTGCTGCCATGGGATATCCCTTTGAAAAAGACTATGTAAAAATAAATCTGGAGATTCTTTCCAACTTATCTGCCGATGCCACCACTTCCATGCAGCGTGACATAATGGAAGGAAAACCATCGGAACTGGACGGACTTGTCATGGAGCCACTCCGACTTGCAAAAAAATATTCTGTCTCTATGCCCTGTTATGAGGAGGTAGCAAAAGTATTATGTCCATTGGAATTTTAGTTGGTAAAATTGCGGCATTATTTATCATCATGTTTTTAGGCTTTGTTTTGGTAAAGACTGGCATTTGCCGCTCAGATGACAGCCGCATTCTTTCACGCCTGTCTGTCTATATCGTAGTCCCCTGTTCGATTTTATCTGCTTTTCAGGTCAGCTGCAGCCCTTCCATCCTAAATGGGCTTCTTTTGGCGGTGGCTGCTGCTGTATTGATCCATCTCATCCTGATTGTCCTTTTTTACTTTATAGGACCTCTTCTTCATCTTAACGGAGTTGAAAAAGCCTCTATCATCTACTCTAATGCAGGAAATCTTGTTATACCGCTTGTTTCCTCTATTCTAGGACCAGACTGGGTTATTTATTCCAGCGCCTACGTCTCTGTACAGCTTTTTCTTCTCTGGAGTCATGGCAAAATGATGATCTGTGAAGAAAAGAAGCCTGATTTTAAAAAAATCATAACAAATACAAATATGATTGCCATTTTATTCGGTATTTTTCTATTCTTGGCACAGATTTCACTTCCCGGTCCAGTGGACAACGCTGTCCGCTCCCTGGGAAGCATGATTGGTCCTTTGGCCATGCTGATCTCAGGAATGCTGATTGCCGGAACCACGCCCCAGGAAATTCTAGCTTTTCCCCATATTGGACTTGTCACGATTCTGCGGCTCATCGGTGTACCGCTTTTGACAATTTTATTTCTTAAATTCAGCGGCCTTGCTTCTTTTGCTGAGAATGGTTCACAAATTCTGCTTGTCACCCTGTTAGCCACAATCACCCCATCCGCCTCCACAATCACGCAGATGGCTCAGGTATATGGAAAAGATGCCCGCTATGCTGGTGCCATTAACGTAATTACCACTCTGCTTTGTATGATAACCATGCCAATCATGGTTTATCTCTATCAATTATAACTTTATTCTTCACGACAAAAGAGAGGTTATTTGCAAAACAGCCAATAACCTCTCTTCATAAAACTCAAAAATGCATCTGCATTCTTGCTGCGGGATGGGAGTCATCCCACATCTGATATCTTATTATCCTATCTCTGATATTCCTTTACCGCGGTCTCGTAAAGATTGTTTCCTTCGGAATCAATTACCACAATCATAGGCATATTTTCTACCGTCAATTTTCGGATCGCCTCTGTTCCCAGATCATCGTATGCAATCACTTCCGATTCCTTAATGCACTTTGAAAGAATTGCTCCGGCTCCGCCCACTGCCGCAAAATAAACGGCACCATTGCGAACGATGGCATCGATGACTGCCTGGCTTCTCTTTCCTTTTCCGATCATGGCTCCCATGCCGAGATCCAGAAGTCTTGGAGTATATTTATCCATACGGCTGGCTGTGGTCGGACCTGCAGAACCAATCGGACGGCCCTCTCTGGCCGGTGACGGTCCCATATAATAAATTACATTATCTTTCAGATCAAGGGGAAGTTCTCTTCCTTCATCCAGTGTCTCTATCATGCGCTTATGAGCTGCATCACGTGCCGTATAGATGGTTCCGCTTATATATACATAATCACCTGCATGCAGGCTTTTTAATGTCTCCCTGTCAATTGGAGCTGTGATTGTTCTATCCATATTTTCCTCCAAATCTATCTTATGTGCTCTCGGTATCTTTTTGTGCAGGAAAGACTCCGAGAGTACATTTTTCATACTATCAAATGATGTTAGGGTCACAAGAGATTTTTCCCCTTTTGATACCGGATTGCTATGTGCTTCGCACTTTCGCAATCCTAAAAATATTCATCAAATCACTCTGTGCGCATGACGGTTTACATGACAGCAGATATTGATGCCTACCGGCAGCCCTGCAATATGGGTCGGGTAGGTTTCAATATTGACAGCCAGTGCGGTTGTCCGTCCGCCTAAACCGCCAGGACCGATTCCAAGGTTATTGATCTTTTCAAGCATTTCTTTTTCCAGATCACGTACATACTCAACCGGTGATTCCTCTTCCAGATTTCTGGTCAGCGCGTGCTTCGCCATCTCTGCACACTTTTCAAAGGTTCCGCCGATTCCAACGCCTACTACCATCGGAGGACAGGCATTCGGTCCCGCATCCCGCACCGCTGTCAGAATAGCATCCTTGACTCCTTCGATTCCATCTGCCGGTTTCAGCATGAACACACGGCTCATGTTTTCACTTCCAAATCCCTTTGGAGCCACCGTGATCTCTACCTGCTCACCCTCTACGATCTCATAATGAATGATAGCCGGTGTATTATCCTTCGTATTCTCACGGTAAATCGGATCCTTAACCACGGATTTACGGAGATATCCGTCTACATATCCCTGGCGCACGCCCTCATTGATAGCATCAGTCAGAGAACCGCCGATCAGATGTACATCCTGTCCTACCTTGATAAACACAACTGCCATTCCAGTATCCTGGCAGATCGGAATCATCTCCTCACCAGCGATACATAAGTTTTCTTCCAGCTGGCCTAAAATCTGACGTCCCAATGGAGATTCTTCACTCGCTGCCGCCTCATCAAACACCTTTTTCATATCCGGTGACAGAAAATGGTTGGCCTCAATGCACATTTCTTTGATATTCTGTGTAATGGTTTCAACGTTGATTCTTCTCATTTGAAAACTACCCTTCTTCCATGAAATTTTTATCTGCTTACGCAGATAGAACCGTATCTCTTAATCATTAATGACTCTTATATCATCATAATAGAAATTAAATAATCTTGCAATCATTTCCGAATATATGTAATAAAAATACCCCCTGAATAGATTTCGAATTTATCTCTATCTAGTGAACCTCACATGGCTAAAGTCACGTGCTTCTCAGCCGTTTTAAACGGCAAGACTAAATATCGGCGGATACGCCAGTAACTTAGAATTCGTGCGGATACGCACTTTTTCCACGCCGGATACGGCTGGTTTCCACATTACAGGTAGTCCGCTGTATATCTGCCTGCGTTTATGCCGCTTTTAAATTGTTTACTTCTACATAAAGCTTTCTTAAATCTGCATAAACACATGAGGTTCTGCGCTTCACCGCAGGTACTTTTGCCTCCAGTGAAGACCTTCCCGTTTCCGGCAAGGGTTTTAATAATTCTCGTATAAAATATCTCGCTCCGATATTATAGGATGCTGACAGGTCGCAGTTGTACTGTTTTCCCGTTCGAAAGGTACATAGGCTATGGTTCTCCGGGTTTCTTACTACCACTCCGCTTCCGTCACAGGCCAGCCTGCTGGTGTTCCGGGCACTGACCATGGACACACGAATTCCGTTCCGATGTGCCTGATGTTCACACAGTTTCTGAATATCCCGCTTTCTCCATAAATGAAGCTTTTGTTTCTTTTTTCCGGATATTTTTCCCTGCATTTCCAGATACTCAAACACAATTACACCTGCCTGATACTCTGCGGCATATTTCGTGATCTCCGCAGCTATTTTGCGGGACAGCTCCATATTCAGCCTTTTTGCATAATCCCATCGGCTTTGGACCTGTCTGGAGGAATGTTCCCTCTGAAAACGGCGGATTCTGCCAAGCACATGATACAAATGGTCTTTATCACTGGAGAAATTTATAAATTTACGTCCCAGGATAGTGCCATCTGCCC
>NZ_JAQEQF010000014.1:0-29664 GCF_027698965.1 Clostridium fessum | reverse complement strand
AAAAGGAGTGGAGGAACAGGTACTTGCTATGGAGCGTTTACTGTTTAAAGTTGAAATTTTACTGAATGAAATGAACGCAACAGAAAAGTGGTGCCTGACCTAACGATCAAACACCACTTTGTCTACAGTCTGACGAGACGACTTTGGTCGTCTCGTTTTTCTTTATGCGCTTAAAAGAACAGCTTCTGTCTTGAATTTGTGAGAGTTGATTATTATAATATAAATATAGTGACGACTCATTTGTGTATACACACTTTATGACGGATAATCAACATTTCGAGAATGAGAGGAAAAAAGCGTATGAGAAGGAGAAAAAGAAGAATTCTGGCAGCAGGAATGGTGGTAGTGATAACGTGTAGTTCATATGGCTCTGTGCCTAGAGTTTATGCGAACACGAATTTTTATCAGATCCGGGAGATCGAGAGTTTATCGGAACAGGTTCTGTATCAGAAAGTTCCCTATGGCACCCGGTATCAGGATCTGGAGATGCCGGACAGCATAGACGTTTTTGTCAGCGGGGGGGGGCAAAATGAAGATGTGCCTGACGCAGGGAACGATGAGAATGTAGCTGCGTTTGCCAACCGCACAGATGATGATGCCGTGCTGGAAAAGACAGACAGTGAAGAGAATGGAGAAAAAGAAGATACTGAAGGAAAAGATGCCGGAGAGAATAGCAAAGACAAAAGCGAAGGTGGAGAGGGCTTAGAGAAAGCGGAATCCTGTTCAGGTGAACAGGGAGATTCTGGGAAAGATGGAAATTCGGCGGAAAATGGGGACTCTCAGGATGAAAATGTGAATCCGGGGAACGGTGAATCCGATGAGAAAGACGATTCCGGTAAGACAGATTCCGGTTCTTCGGGTGGAAATGCAGATTTGAATGAAGATGGCAGTTCTTCGAACGGAAAAACGGATGAACCGAAGGAAGATGTCAAGACAGATGAGAAGACCGAGGAAGAGATTGACGAAAAGGAAGGTTTCTGGCGAAAAGTAAAGGTGCGCTGGGTTCTGGATGCAGAAGAGAGCCAGGCATCCCGTTATGATGGAGAAAATCCGGGTATCTACCTGTTCCGTGCAGAGCTGAAAAGCAGCAATTATGAGGTAGATGAGGACGAACTTCCGGTGATCCAGATCACGGTCCTGGAAGAAGAGCAGGTGAAAACAACGCTGGAATTTGCACCGTTGGAAGAATCGATCACCGATCAGATTCTCCCGCTTGGAAGCAAAGAATCCGACATCCGGTTCCCGGAGACTCTCACCGTGCGTGAGACGATGGGAGAAGAAACCACCGAGCGGACTTTGTCGGGTATCACGTGGAAACTGGATGAGGAAAACAGCGACTATTCCGAATTTCAGGGCGGACTGGCACCGGAGGACTATTTTGACCGCTTCGATGAGGACGGCGAACCAGAAGAAACTGAAGAAAAGACCTGGGAGGGCTACGATAAAGCCAATGAAGAATACAATGGGGCGATCTATACCTATATTCCGGTGATTCCGGAAAGCGAAGAGATACCGGAAGACACTGCTTTGCCGGAGATCCATGTGCAGGTGGGAGACGCGGGGATTGCGCTGTATGCGGATGAAGGAATCACGGGAAGCGGTACGGAAGCGGATCCCTATGTGATTTGTACTGTAGACCAGTGGTCTACGGTTATGGGTGAAAACAAAAGAAATCAATATAATGGAAGTTTCTATGGTGTAAGTAAATATATTAAATTGGGGGCTGATATCGATCTAAGCGGTGAGTCGTGGGAATCAAGAACACTAACGGCTTGTTTAGATGGTGATGGACATAAGTTGAGTGGAATTTCGCAGCCGTTGTTTAGTGTTTTGGAGGGGACTGTTAAAAATTTGATTTTGTCTAATGTGACCATTACGGGAGATGGAGAGCATGTAGGAGCGGTTGCGAGAACTGTAGGTAATAATTCGCAGATTGAAAATTGTTATATCAGTGGCAGTCTTGCTACTACAGGAAATTGTGCCGCAGGTGGATTAATTGGACAGGTTCAGTCGGGGGCGCTGACAATTCAAAATTGTATTGTTAATGCAGATATTAAAAACCAAGGTAGTGTTAATGATTCTTTAGCTGGAGGTTTGGTTGGCTCGGTTCGAGTGGTAAGTGGAAGCCAGTTGAATATTAAGAACTGTATTGCAATGGGAAGTGTTTCAACAAATTTAGGTCGCGGTACAGGTGGATTGGTTGGTGGACCAAATAAAACAGTTACGATTAATAAGAGCGTGGCACTGCAAGAAACGATTGCCACAAATAGTTTAGGATATTATGTGAATAGAATTTTTGGATATACGGGTGATTATGTACAGGGAGAGGGAAATTATGCATATAAGGATATGACACTTACATTTGCTAGTGGTTCTAAAAAGATAGAGGAGCCATATCCACTGTATTATGGAAAAGATGTTTCCAAAACAGCTCTTTTGACAAGCAATTTCTGGAAAAAAACTCTTGGTTGGGGAGAATCTAATTGGGATATTAGAGATGGTCATTTCCCAGAATTAAAATGTGGAGAAACAACTATATTTTCAGAGGATGATTTACCGGATTATCTTCAGGCGACCAATTCGTTAAAGGGAAGTGTAAAGTCTGGAGAAACCGGAATCGCGGGCGCAGAGATTACTTTTAAGAAGGGCAGCAGTGAGAAAAAGGCGACAACAGATTCAGATGGAAATTTTAGCATTGATCTCGCAAATGGAGACTATGACGTAACAATTAAACAAACCGGATATTTTACGGTTGAGACGACAGTTACGATTTCGGATGCGAATTCAGATGTTCTTGATTTCACTTTGGATGTAAACCCGGTTTCCATGCCTGCGGAACAAACTGTGACCGGAACTTTCCAGACAACCGATGCGGAAACTGTCACGGCAGATGGAAAAATTGCACTTACATATACTGGAAATGAAAATTTAAAGGCGGAGGATTTTAAACTTTCATCCGAGGAAGATGGAACGGCATATGGCGGAGTTACAATTCTTGGAGTGAATACCGAAAATGGAATTGGCAGTATAAAGATTCAATTCGCTAAATCGCTGGCTCTTGGCAACACAAATGAAATACAGCTTTATGTCCATTACAAGGGAAGTTCGATCGGCTCAATCAAGCTGAAAAAAGAGGTAAATCTTGTTCAGCTTACAGCGCCTGAAAATGTCAAATGGGATGAGACAGTAGAAGGAAAAGCTGTCTGGAGTCCGGTTACGAATGCGTCGGGTTATAAAGTACAGCTCTATAAGGATAATTCAGCACTGGGGGATGAGGTAACACTTGGGGCGAATGCAACCAGCCACGATTTTACCTCCCAGATAGCGGAAAGCGGAACCTATACGTTTGGAGTCCGAGCAACGGGCGATGGTTCAACCTATGGTGACAGCGAGGAGGCGAAGAGTGGAAACTATGTATTTTCCGAGCAGACCTTAGCGGTTGTCGAAACAGCGGCACAGGAAGCGCTACGGGCGATGACAGTGACAAATAAGACGACAGCAGAGGAAATTTTGCAGGTTGTACAGAAGGTTATCACAAATAGAAAAATTCAGGCGAAGTGGTCTAACGAAAATGATTTTAATCTAGCACCAGCAACGAATGGCGAAGATCCGGGACAAAACGGAAGTATCACAGGAACGATTGTTTTGAGTTATACCTCTGAGGACGCGTCAACAAAAATAGAAACAATCGAAATAAATCTTCCAATCGCGGCGAAGTATGCAATTACCTTTACGTCTGGACGTAAGGATTCACAGGGAGATGCACCGACACTGGAAAATGTTGCAGCCGGAACTGAGATTACGCTTCCAGAGAATAACTTTAAGGTATACGGCATGAATTTTAAAGGCTGGAGTGACGGAGCTAAAACATATGCCAGCGGGACAAGTTATACCATGCCGGAAGGAAATGTGACATTTGAGGCGGTATGGACGCAGGATAAGTGGGATGGAACAACAGTTACGGAACCGGCGAAAGATGAACAAGGTTATTATCAAATTAGCACAGGGGCAGAGCTTGCGTATTTTCAAACTCACGCGATGCAGAAAGCAAAGCTGATGTGCGATATTGATTTGGGAGAACATCCATTTACTCCGATTTCAAACAGAGTAGTAGAATTTGATGGATGCGGACATACGATTCGAGGCTTGAATGTAGTAGGAAATATGGTTCCTACGGGATTGTTTCAAGAAATTTCTTCGAATTGTGAAATTAAGAATCTGACCATAAAAAATGCGGTGGTTAAAGCTTCCAACGATGATGCGAGAGTTGGTATCCTGGTTGGTGATGTATATGATTCTCTGACAGTAGAAAATTGTTACGTCAGTGGAATAATCGAAGCTACAGATGGAACGAATAAGATTGAAGCTGCGGGTGGCTTGATTGGACATGTAAGGAAAAGCTATTCGGTAAAGATCCAGTCCTGCTATGCAGATGCTGAAATCAAAGGAACAGCCAGCAAGAGGTTTGTAGGTGGTTTGGTCGGTTGGACCGGTGGAACTACAACCATTGAAAACAGCTATGCAATTGTAGATATGGACGTTGATGAGGGAGATTATATTGGCGGACTGGTAGGAAGCGGCAACGTAACGATCTCCCACAGCTACGCGGCAGGCGAAGCGCTGACAAAAAATCCCATTGGCGCATCCGTGGCAGGCATTTCCGCCAACGGTTCGATTTCCTCTTGTGTCAGCATTTTCCCGGAGATGCGATCGCTCAACCGGATTGGCGGAACAACGGGAAGCTGCCGGGATAACTACGGCTTTGCCGGCACAGTTGCGAGAAAATCAGATGGAACGATTTTGACCCCGGATCCGGATACGATGGGGGCAGACAAGCTATATGGAGCGGACGCAACGGCGGCAAACCTGAAAGATCCGGAATTTTATAAAGGTCTGGGCTGGGATTTTGATTCTATCTGGATGATGGATTCAACCGGCGGGTATGCATTCCCGATTCTGAAAAACCAGACCTTATCTCCGGATCTGACGCTGGATCTGACACCTTCGGTTACCGGAATTACGCTGGATAAGACCAATGAGACGATTTACCCGAGAGGAAGCGTCCAGCTCACTGCGACCGTCGATGTGGCAAACGGAGCGTCCAGAGATGTGGAATGGAAAAGCAGTGATCTGGCAGTCAAGGTAGAGGACGGACGGGTAACTGCTGCGGATGTGGCAAAAGCGGGAACCTATACGATCACAGCCACCAGCGTGGCGGATCCTTCCAAGGAGGCAGTATGCAATCTGACAGTTGATACGGCGGAACACACCGTTACAGTAGAACGGGAGAATACGATAAACTCCCCGAATGCAGTCGTGAAAGCGTATGCATCCATGGATGATGCAAAAAAGGGAACAAATCCAATTTCTACGACAGGTAGTGAAACTAGTACATTTACATTTTCACAGAAAGCCGGAGAAAAAGTTTACCTTGCATTTACGGGTCTGGATCGGGATGATATCGTAAGCAAAGTAACAATTACCGATGCAAATGGTTCAAAGGTGGATGCGACTCTGTGCAATTTTGAAGATCCAACGGTATATTATTTTACAATGCCGTGCTCAAATGCTTCGGTGGAGGTTTCTTATGCAGTAAACTTAAATGCAACCCAGTATACCTGGTTCGTAGGACAGGAATGGGGTACCTGGGGAACGACGGCAGCCTTTGAAACCAAAGAGTGGAGTGGAGGGGATCATATTGGCTCTCTGGAAGTAACAAAGATTATCAATGGCAAGCTGTTTAAAGAATTTAATATAAAATCAATGTCGCTGTATAAGAAAGGTTCAGTTACACCGAACAAGGTAAATAGTAGAGCAGAACTTAAAAAGAACGGCGATTATTACATCGAAAAAGATAATACAACCGGTCTCCCGACTCTCTATGTATACTTAGATGGACCGGGCATGGTAGCTGTGGATATCGAGGTCCAGGATGATCTGAATGCAGTATTTTCAATTACGCAGAAGCTGGAAAGCAGTTCTTATTATACGCTGGACAAGATTACGGCAAAAGCCGGGGAGCTGGTAACGGCGACCTTGACAGATGCAGGTGTTGAGCAGATGAAGGAGATGCAGAACAAGAATGCATGCCTTACATACAGCGGTGGTTTACTTATAGTTGTTTACCCGCCGAAATTTACCGAATCAGGCGGCAAATGGACCGCTTCCTTTAAGATGCCGGCGCAGGATGTTGAGACACATGTGTATTTTGGGGACAAAGATAAGGTTGCACTGAATGGTACGGATAAAGAGGTTGATTACGATGGCACGCCGAAGTCTGTTGGGGATGGAATTCAGGCAACCATAGGCGAATATGATCTTTCGGAACAGTTTCAGGGTCAGTATGAGGTGCACTATGAAGGTGTGAACGGAACCGTTTATTCCAGCATGACACCGCCGACCAATGCGGGAATGTATTCCTGTAGGATTAAGATCCCGGACAGTAACGTAAATTATAAGAGTGATCCGATTACAGTGCGCCTGACGATCAAAAAAATAGGAACAAAGACCCCGAAAGCACCGCAGGCAGCAGCGTGGACAGACACCAGCGTGACCCTGAAAGCGCCGTCTGCATTTGTGGATGGAACCGCGATTCCGGCGGGATATGAACTGGAATACTGCGCGGATCAGGGAGAATGGCAGGATTCACCGGTATTTACCGGGCTGACACCGGAAACAACTTACAAGTTCTATGTGAGACTCAAAGAGGGTGTTAATACGATGGCATCAGCAGCCAGCGAGGCGGTCGCGGTCCAGACAAAGAAAGCATCGTCTGCCCCGTCCAATCCGACGAAACCGGATCCATCGAATCCGACCCCGTCTACTCCAGGCAATCCGCAGGGAACGGCCACTTCCAGCCGCGACAGAAGTACCAGCACATGGGTAAAAGAGAGTGCCGGATGGCGCTACCGCCTGTCAAATGGCACGTATCTGTCCGGAAGCCTGGTCCTGGATCCGATGACTGGCAGACAGGTTGAACAGGTTGTGTGGAAACAGCTCCGGGGCGCATGGTGGGCGTTTGGAGCCGATGGATATATCCGGACGGGCTGGGTCTATGATTACAGCGCAGGCAAATGGTACTATGTGGACGAAAACACAGGCATGCGGACGGGCTGGTATCTGGATCCGCAGGACGGCAGATGGTATTATCTGGATCCGGCAACGGGAGAGATGCTGACGGAGTGGCAGCTGATTCCGGATTTGGGCTATGTATACTTAAATCCGTATGCACCGCAGCCGACCTGGGCGTATGATGAAGCATTAAAAACCTGGGTTTACATGGAGGGCGCAGGGCGTCCATACGGCTCCCTTTATATGGCTGAGTGGACACCGGACGGCTATTATGTAAATGCAGACGGTGTCTGGGAACCGGCCAGATAATCATTCATAAACCTGAAAACCTCCCAATATATTTAACAATAGGCAGCTATAGGCTATAAGTTAGATAAATTGGGAGGTTTTTTGCATGGAAGAAAAATTGGATGCCAGACCTCACAAGCTGGAGCTTCTGAACCGGGAAAAGGGGAGTGTGACGGGGATCCAGGATGTGGTGTCATTTGATGAGAACCAGATGATTCTCGATACAAACATGGGGCTTCTGACGGTGCGTGGGAAGGCGCTGCATGTGAGCCGTCTGACGTTGGAAAAGGGCGAAGTGGATATTGAGGGCGAGTTTGAAAGCTTTTCGTATTCCTGCAACGAGTCCCACCGGAAATCGCAGGAGTCGTTCTTTGGACGGCTGTTCCGTTAGGCGGTGGCGGATGAGCGGGACGGTGAGAGGGGAAATATGGCTGCTTGGCGGCAGTGTGTGTACGGGAATCGCGCTGATGATGATGTATGACGGGCTTAGGATCTTCCGGTGGCTGGTACGGCACGGCTCATTTTGGACAGGCATGGAGGATGCGGCGTATTGGCTTTTTGCCAGCTTTGCGACGTTCCGGCTTTTGTTCGGGCAGAATGACGGAGTCTTGCGCGGCTATGCGGTGGCGGGCGTGCTCGGCGGCATGGTGTTTTATGACCGGACGGGCAGCCGTCTTTTGTTTGCGGTATTGAAAAAATGCAGCGGATGGATTAAAATGAAAAGAAGAGGCAAAAAAAGCCAGAAGACCGGAAAGAAACGTACAACAAGGGGACAGGCAGAAAACATGGAAAGGAAGTGAGATGAGAATGCGTAGACAGATGTCGGAAGGCAGACCGGGTGGAAATGTGCGGAAAAAGAAAAAGGATAATTTAAACAACCGGATGGCGCTTGTGGGCGTTACGATGGTAGTGCTGAGTCTGGCGGCTGCCGTGCACATCAAGGGCATCGATCTCAAGGAAAAGGATAAGAGCTATTCAATTCGCGAGGAAAATCTGGAGGCGCAGGTTGCGAAAGAAGAAGAACGTGCCAAACAGCTTGAGGAATACCGGGTATACGTGCAGACCAAGCAGTATATCGAGAAGGTAGCGAAGGAGAAGCTGGGACTTGTAAACCGCAATGAGATCCTGCTCAAACCGTCCAATTCGAATTAGGCTTGCGGTGCATCATAGAATGTCCGGGGCATGCCACACAGGGGAGCAGCATTCCTGAATGTGTCGGAAAATGTCGAAGTTTTCCCTGGTTTTGCTCCCTCCGTTTGACAAATATTTCCCTCCAGCCTGTATATAATGGCGTTATACAGGTTAGGAGGGATTTTTGTGCTTAAACGGAGAACTTTACATAGAGATATGGCGGATGTCAACGTCTACACGGCAAGACGTTTAAAGAGCATGGCGCTGTCACTGGGTGGTCTGGCGCAGGCGTTTGCGGATGAGATCGGCGGGCAGGGGCATCTGACGAAGGAGGACGGACTGGCGGCAATGCAGACGGCGGCGTCGGCGGTATGCGGCGATTGTACACGGTGCAACCTGTATTATGGCAGCCGCCGGGACGACAGTTATTATCTCTATTATCTGCTTCGGACGTTCGAGCAGAAAGGGAAAATCGACCTGGAGGACATGCCTCGCCTGTTTCATGAGATCTGTTCCCAGAGAGAGGCATATTTGCGGGAATTGAACCGGAGTCTCGGGCGGGCGACGATGAATCTGGGATGGAAAAACCGTTTTCTGGAAAGCCGGGACGCGGTGATCGTCCAGTTCCGGGAGCTGGCGGCGATTCTGGAGGAATTTTCCAACCAGATGGAACAGGCGGCGGATGTGACGGCATCCTGGGAGGAGGTGCTTTCAGGGATACTCCGCAGAAGCCATCTGCGCGTGGACAACATGCTGGTGCTTCAATATGAAAATCAGCAGAAGGAGGCGTTTCTCACACTCCGCAGCGTCAACGGGCGATGCATGACGGCGCGGGATGTGGCGGAACTTCTGGGACGCGCGATCGCCGGAAGCCACTGGAGTGTGGCGAAAGACAGCAAAAGCCTGATCACCCGCAATGCGGCGACCTTCCGTTTTGTGGAAGAAGGTAAATACCGGATGGTGTACGGCATGGCGTGCAGCCCCAGGGAGGGTGAACCGATTTCAGGCGATACGTGTACGGTGCAGACCGGGCTTCCGGGGCAGGTGATTATGAGCCTGTCGGACGGTATGGGAAGCGGCAGAAGCGCCAGCGAGGACAGCGAGAAGGTCATTGAGCTGACCCAGCGCCTGCTGGAGACGGGATTTTCGGCACGATCGGCGCTCAAATTGGTAAATACGGTGCTTCTGCTGGCGGGTACGGAGCAGAATCCGGCAACAATCGATCTATGTTGTATCGATCTGGGGACAGGTGTGCTGGAAGCGATGAAGCTGGGCGCGGTGCCGACCTTTATTCTGGGGCGTGAGGGCGTTGAGTTTCTGGAAGCAGGCGGGCTGCCGATGGGAATCGTACAGAACGCGGAGCCGGTTCTGATGTCGCGGAAAATGTGGGACGGCGAAAAAATCATTATGATAAGCGACGGTATTCTCGAAGCGATGCCGGGGGAACACAAGGAAGAGACGTTCATGGAATTTATATCAAACCTTTCCGGCGGCAACCCGCAGGAACTGGCAGAACAGATCCTGGCGTTTGCGTCCGGGCTTTCGGACGGGGGTGTGGTGGATGACTGCACAGTGTTGGTCGGGACGGTGCTGGAACGTGGGTAGTTACTGGGCACGTATGCGTGAACAGTAACGTAGAATCTGGCAGGTTGAGAAATAAGAGGAGATCCGTTATACTGTGAAGGTACGGAACAGTAGTTACGAGTGGATGTTAAGAGGGATAAAAAGAAATATAAAAGAATGCAGAAACAAACAGAAATTTATATGAGACAAAATCATATGACCAGGCCGGGGGATGGCGTTCTGGTCGGTTTATCCGGGGGAGCGGATTCCGTCGGTCTTTTGCTGGTGCTCTGGAAGCTGCGGGAGACGTTTCAGATTTCCCTGCGGGCGCTCCATGTCCATCACGGGCTGCGCGGCGCGGAGGCGGATCGGGACGCGGCATTTTCACGGATGCTGTGTGAACGGCTGGAAATTCCTTTTTATGAGTTCCGCATCGATGCGGCGAAAGAGGCGCTTGACCGGAAATGTTCCGTCGAGGAGGCGGGACGGCAGGCGCGGTACCGCCTGTATGAGGAGACGGCGCTTGCGTGGGAGAAAGAGATGTATCCGGATTTGACATCGGAGAATGCGGAGAGAAAAGAGGCGGCAGCCGCCCGGGTTCACATCGCCACCGCCCACCATGCGGATGATAATGCGGAAACGGTTCTTTTTAACCTGTTCCGCGGAAGCGGTCTGACCGGGCTTTCCGGCATTGCTCCGGTGCGGGGGCGCATCATCCGTCCTCTTCTCTGGGCGCAGCGGAGCGAGATTCAGACCTGGCTTTTGCAGCAGGGACAGGACTGGGTCGAGGACTCGACGAACCAGGAGAGTGAATACAGCCGCAATTGGCTTCGGAATGAACTGCTTCCGGCGGTAGAAGAGCGCCTGAATGCACAGGCAGTCCGTCATATCGACCAGGCGGGCAGACGCATCCGGCAGGCAGATGCCTATCTGGAAGAGGTGGCAGAAGAATGGCTTCAAAAGCATGCACCGGATGGAAAGGCGGATGCAGGAGCGCTGGCAGAACAGGCGGAGATTGTGCAGGGTTATATCGTGCGGCGGTTGTTTTTAAAGAGCAAAATGCCGCTCCGGGACGTGACGGAGACGCATGTGCAGGCGGTGCGGGAACTTCTGTACCAGGGAACCGGAAAGAGTATTTCGCTGCCGCATGGGTTCCGGGCGGTAAATATATATGGATTTCTTGAAGTGCGCCCGCTTAGTCATCCAGGGGAAAGAAAAGGGGTTTTGCTTCCGGGTATCCAGAATGGGAATCTTTTGCAGATGCATACTTTCCCCTGTGAAAATGGGGATGAATTTCCGAAAAACCAGTATACGAAATGGTTTGACTATGATAGAATAAAAGGTACCTTATCGCTGAGACACCGGCAGCCGGGGGACTACCTGACACTGCCGTCCGGCGGTCGGAAGACGCTGAAATCCTGGATGATCGATGAGAAAATTCCGAGACAGGAGCGGGAGCAAATCTGGCTTCTGGCGGAAGAAAAACATATCCTGTGGATAGTGGGGCACCGGATCAGCGCATATTATAAGATAACAGAACAGACAAAAACCATCCTTGAGGTGGAATTTAACGGAGGAAAAAGCAGTGGCTGATAAGATTCGTGTATTATTAACGGAAGAAGAAGTAAACAAGAAGATCAGTGAAGTGGCAGCACAGATCAACAAAGATTATGAGGGAAAGGAAGTCCACCTGATCTGTATCTTAAAGGGCGGCGTATTTTTTACCTGCGAACTGGCAAAACGCCTGACTATTCCGGTTTCCCTGGATTTCATGTCTGTATCCAGCTACGGTTCCGACACCAAGTCAAGCGGTGTGGTAAAGATTATCAAGGATCTGGACGAGCCGCTGGAGGGCAAGAATGTCATCATCGTGGAGGACATTATCGATTCCGGACGCACCCTGGCATATCTGATCGAGGTATTAAAACAGAGGAATCCGAAAAATATCGAGCTGTGCACCCTGCTTGACAAGCCGGAGCGCCGCGTGAAAAAACAGGTTCAGGTTAAATATACCTGCTTTACAATCCCGGATGAGTTTGTCGTAGGTTACGGCCTGGATTACGATCAGAAATACCGCAACCTGCCGTACATCGGTGTTGTGGAAGTATAAGGAGGAAGCCAGTTGAAACAACGTCAGTCGATGGGAGGCGTGGGGCTTCTGATCCTCATGCTGCTCGTTATCATGTTTTTCTCGTTGAAAGTCCCTGGAATGGCGACGGAGCGGGAATTAAGCTATCCGGAGTTCATGGTATATCTGGAGAATAAGACCGTAGAGAGCGCACAGATCCGCCCGAACCGCGAGGTGCCGACCGGTGAGGTTGTTTTTGAGACAACCTCCGGCGACCGGGAGGAATTCAATGTGCTGGATGTGAAGGAAGTAGAGATGGCGCTGCGCAAGGCGGGGGTTCCGTACACGACCACCAGCGTCCGCCAGGATAGCTATTTTATGACGGTGATCCTGCCGATCGCTTTGTCCGCAGGCGTCCTGATCTTCCTGTTTATGTTTATCAATTCCCGTTCCGGCGGCGGGGCAAATGCCAAGATGATGAATTTTGGACGCAGCCGTGCCCGGATGGTATCGACCAGCAAGGTCAACTTTACCAAAGTTGCCGGTCTGGAAGAGGAGAAAGAGGAACTGGAGGAGATCGTAGATTTCCTGAAAAATCCGCAGAAATACACCGGCGTCGGGGCGCGCATCCCGAAGGGCGTGATCTTAGTCGGACCTCCAGGAACCGGTAAAACCCTGCTTGCCAAAGCGGTGGCGGGTGAGGCAGGCGTTCCGTTCTTCTCGATTTCCGGTTCGGATTTTGTTGAAATGTTCGTCGGTGTCGGCGCATCCCGTGTCCGCGACTTGTTTGAGGAAGCCAAGAAAAATGCCCCGTGTATTGTCTTTATCGATGAGATCGATGCGGTTGCCAGACAGCGTGGTACCGGCATGGGCGGCGGTCACGACGAGCGAGAGCAGACGCTCAACCAGCTCCTGGTTGAGATGGATGGTTTCGGAGTCAATGAGGGCATCATCGTCATGGCGGCGACGAACCGCGTGGATATTCTCGACCCGGCGATTCTGCGGCCGGGCAGATTTGACCGAAAGGTGGCAGTCGGACGACCGGACGTCAAGGGACGCGAGGAGATTCTCGGCGTCCATACGAAGGAAAAACCGCTAGGCGAGGATGTGGATTTACACCGCATCGCGCAGACAACCGCCGGATTTACCGGAGCTGATCTGGAAAACCTGATGAATGAGGCGGCGATCAATACCGCAAAAGAGGGACGTAAGTTTCTGACCCAGACGGATATTGAGAAAGCCTTTATTAAAGTGGGAATTGGCGCTGAGAAGCGCAGCAAGGTGATTTCCGAGAAAGATAAGAAGATTACCGCATACCATGAGGCAGGTCATGCGATTCTGTTCCATGTCCTCCCGGATGTGGGACCGGTTCATACCGTTTCGATCATTCCGACCGGCGTTGGTGCGGCAGGCTATACGATGCCGCTTCCAGAGCAGGATGAGCTTCATATGACGAAGGGCAGAATGCTTCAAAATATCATGGTTTCGCTGGGCGGACGAATCGCCGAGGAGATTATCTTTGACGACATCACGACCGGCGCTTCCCAAGATATCAAGCAGGCGACCTCGATGGCGCGCGCGATGGTAACCGAGTATGGTATGTCAGAGAAACTGGGCATGATCAACTACGGCGGCGACAACAACGAGGTCTTTATTGGCCGCGACCTGGCGCATACGAGAACCTACAGCGAGGAAGTGGCGAGCGAGATCGACAGCGAGGTAAAGCGCATCATCGATGAGTGCTACGCCAAGGCAAAACGGATCATTCTCGACCATGAAGATGTGCTTCATTCCTGCTGTGCCCTGCTGATGGAGAAAGAGAAGATCGGTCAGGCTGAGTTTGAAGCGCTGTTCCAGGATGGAGAAAAGCCGTCAGGGGAAGCTGAAACTCCGGTGACAGAAGCATAAAAAGTTCAAAGCATGAAACAGGTCTGGAAATAAGCCTGAAAAAAGGTGCCAGTCAGCTGCCAGAATGTGCGGGAGACATCCCGGACAGCCATCGGATAGATGGAAATGGCAGTGGTGGCACCTTCTTTTATGCAAATTTCAGGCGGATTTTGCTGGACATTTCGGGAGAGAGTGCTGATTTGCACAAAAAAGAAATCGAAATAAAACGATGTTTGTGCACACTTATTTTCACTCCTATGCTATTATAATAGACGTAACCCCCCCCCAATACATTATATAGTTTTTGCTACACCCCATAAAACGAAATACCTTCTCCTAAAAAGGTCAGCTACCCCGCTGACCTTTTTTATTTCATAGGAAATTACGTCCTATGAAATAAAAAACGCTCCGCGGGGATGCGCACTCGCGCGAAGCAGAAACATGTCGCAAGCGACCGCGCGAGACGCCCGAATGTGCCAAGGCACATTCTTTTTTATTACCTAAAATTAGGGGCGTGAAAATAACTTGTGTAATTTTGGGAAATCCTGTAAAATATGGGCAGAAAATAACATGATTGTGAAAGCGGTGAAACCGCTGGAAAGGGAAACAGATGGAGCAGATCAATCGCGACGCGCTATTTTGCGACGAGACAGAGGATTACCGTTGTCCTTCGGAGGCAGATGCGGGTGAAGTCGTTACATTTTATTTCAGAACAGAGAAAAATGGAGCAGATGCGGTTGTACTGCTGGAATATGACCCGGAGACCGGGGCGCTTTTGCAGGAGTGGCAGATGAAACGGCTTTCGTGGGAGTGCTGTGCTGGCAGCGTTGGAAACGGTGCAGATACAAATCGAGGCATAGATGGTAGCGGTATGGCTGACAAGTCAGACAGCCGTTTTGATTACTACAGCTGTGCGCTGACTCTGGGAACGAAAACATTTTCGTATGTATTTCAGGTAACCTGGGGCGAGAACGTCTGTCTTTACAACCGGATCGGGCTGACAGAGGATGCGGCGGCGCACCCGTTCCGCCTGATTCCGGGATTTCATGTGCCGGAGTGGAGCAAGGGCGCGCTGATGTATCAGATCTATGTGGATCGGTTCTGCAACGGCGATCCTACAAACGATACGGAAACCAATGAATATATTTATCTGAAAAAGCCGGTCACCCGGGTGACGGACTGGAAGGAACCGATCAGTACACTCGATGTGGGACGGTTTTACGGCGGTGATCTGCAGGGTGTTTTAGATAAACTTGATTATTTAAAGAGTCTCAAGATAGAAGCAATCTACTTAAATCCGGTATTTGTATCACCGTCGAACCATAAGTATGACTGTCAGGACTACGACCATATCGATCCGCATTATGGAGTGATTCTGGAGGACGCAGACGGGCTGGTGTGCCCGGAAGATACGGACAATGACCGCGCACATAAATATATGACGCGGACGGCGGATGAGCAGAACCTGGAGGCGAGCGATGCCTTTTTTGCCCGCCTGATTGAGGAAGCACACAAGCGGGGAATCCGGGTGCTGGTGGACGGTGTGTTCAACCATTGTGGTTCTTTCAATAAATGGCTGGATGCGGAACTTCTGTACCAGCACGCGGGCGGCTATCCGCAGGGGGCATATGTCTCGGCAGACAGCCCGTATCGCCATTTTTTTCAATTCCACAATGAAAATGCCTGGCCGTTTAATGACAGCTACGACGGCTGGTGGGGACACGCGACGCTTCCGAAGCTCAATTACGAGGAATCGCTGGAATTGTACCAGTACATTCTGGGGATTGCGAAAAAATGGGTGTCGGCGCCGTTTGGAGCAGATGGCTGGCGGCTGGATGTGGCGGCAGATCTGGGGCGGAGCGCCGGGATGAACCATCAGTTCTGGCGTGATTTCCGCGCGGCAGTCAAGGAGGCAAATCCGGAGGCGGTCATGATCGCGGAACATTACGGCAGCCCGTATGACTGGCTGAAGGGCGATCAGTGGGATACGGTCATGAATTATGATGCGTTTATGGAGCCGCTGTCATGGTTTCTGACCGGGATGGAGAAGCACAGTGACGAAGAAAATCCGGCGCTGTTTGGGGATGGATGCGCCTTTTTTGAGGCGATGCGCTACCATATGAGTGAAATGCCGACGGCTTCCATGCAGTGTGCAATGAACGAGCTGTCCAACCACGATCACTCCCGCTTTATGACGCGGACAAACCGCCGGGTGGGCCGTCTTGCGTCGGCAGGTGCAAAAGCAGCGGAGGAGGGCATCAGCTATGGCATTTTCCGCCAGGGTGTTGTCATGCAGATGACCTGGCCGGGCGCACCGACGATCTATTACGGTGACGAAGCGGGCGTCTGTGGATGGACCGATCCGGACAGCCGCCGGACGTACCCGTGGGGCGGGGAAAACCTGGAGCTGATCGAGTTCCACCGCTACATGAGCGGCATCCGGAAACGCTGTCCGGCATTTAGAAATGGTTCCCTGAAAGCGCTGGCGGCGGGAGATGGCTATATTTCCTATGGACGTTTTCAGAGTGCTCAGAGAGCTGGCGGCGCGTGCTGCGGCGTGACGGCGGTCAATACAGGTGATGACTGGCTGACGCTCAAGATTCCGGTCTGGCAGATCGGGGCGCGCGACGGGGCGGTCCTGCGCCGGGAAATGATGACCTATGAGGACGGTTACAACGCCGGACAGGTTGAACATGAGGTAAAGGACGGCTATATCGAGGTGAAAATCCCACCGGTCGGAAGTATCGTTTTGACGGGAAATGATACGGCATTGTAGGAAATGCGGCTTCGACAAGATATATGATTTCTGGCAGTTGAGCGAGAAGAATCAAAAGCAGGAAAAAATGGAAATAAAAATATTAAATAAAATATATAAAAACACTTGCTTTTTTGAGACAGCCATGTTATAATCTTCAACTGTCAGAGCAATTTTGGATGGGTTCCCGAGTGGCCAAAGGGGGCAGACTGTAAATCTGTTGCGTCTCGCTTCGGTGGTTCGAATCCACCTCCATCCATTTGGCTTTGTGCCAGTCATGAGTAATCATGATGCCGGCGTGGCGGAACTGGCAGACGCACAGGACTTAAAATCCTGCGAGGGTTAAACTTCGTACCGGTTCGATTCCGGTCGCCGGCAGTATCGGGAACAGTTTTTAACTGTTCCCGATTTTTCGTTATACGGACGTATTTGTAGCGTTGGTTTATATCAGGATATAGAAATCCTGTCATAAACCGGCGCTTCTTTTGCATATAATACAAAGCAAAGGAGTGAAAACATGTCTGCATATCATCGGTTAATATCATATATCTATGCATACGAGGGCGGAATCAAAGGGAAAAATACGGGATTTGCGAAATTGGAGACGCGGGGAACTTCCTGCCGGATTCAGGTCAGCGTCCGCCGTGTCTTTGCGGGCGGCAGCCCGATCGGCGTATACCTTCTGGCAGGGCAGGAGGAGATCCGTATCGGCACCCTGTTTGTCCGTGGCGGAAATGGGGAGTTCCGTGCCGTCGTCAATTGTGAAAATATTGAAGGAAGCGGCTGCAATATGGAAGAGTGCTGTGGTCTGACTCTTCATGAGACGGACAGCGCATGGCGTGCCTATACGACGATCTGGGAAGATGCCGTCGCGCATGCGGCAGAGGTTGAGCTGGCGGATGTGACTGCTGAGAAAGTGCGGGAGCAGGAAGCAGAGAAGGAAGAGGCAACGCGGAAACTGGCAGAGAATGTATCTGGGGAAGTGAACAGTGCGTCTGTAGGGAAAGAAAAATTGGATGAGGCGTCAGAACTTACCCGGTCGGGAGAAATGGAGAATCAGGACACATCCACGGAGACAGAGAAGAAAGAAGCTGTGAATATAAACGAAACGGACTTCGGAATCAGCCAGCCCCAGCCAGAAAAGCTGGAGGATTCAAACCTGGAGATTTTCGAGGACACGGAAACCATGGAAGCGGTTCCAGATATCTCAGAAACATCCGATCATCAAGAGGCAGAAGTTGTTCAGGAAACGCAAACGGAAACACCGCAAGAAAGTTTTCAGGAATCCACTCAAGAAGTGCAAACGGAGACACCGAAGGAAAGTTTTCAGGAATCCTATCAGGAAGCACAGACAGAAGCACGGCGGAAAGATTCTCAAGAATCCACCCGGGAAGTCCGGAAAGAGGCGCTTCCAGATTCTCCACCAGACCATCAAGAAGCATTTCAGCCAGGCTCTCAAAATCAAAAACAACCGCAACCAGATTCATCCAAGGAATTTCCGAAAGAAGATCCCGCCGAGTCCCTCTGGAACCGTCTGCGTGCTGCCTATCCCAAAGTAACCGCCTTCGAATGCGCCGACGGCTGCGAGATTCTGGTAATCAAACCGCAGGATATCGGGCTTCTGCCGCGGGAAAACTGGGTGTATGGAAATAACAGCTTTCTTCTGCACGGTTACTACAACTACCGATATCTGATTCTGGCGAGACTGGGGAAACCCGGCGAACGGGGGCGCTACATTCTGGGCGTGCCGGGACATTATGGAAACAATGAAAAATATATGGCGGCGATGTTCGGCTTTGACCGCTTTGTCCGTTCCACCCGCCAGCCGCCGCGCGACAGCCGGTTCGGGTATTGGTATACGGATTTGAATTTTACATAAAAGCCGGTCGCTCCTTTTACAGAACTCTTGACAAAGGATAGCTTTTCTGGGTAGGATGGATATAGGTCAAATGCTTTCAGGTGTTTGGTTGGCAGCGGAGCAAACTTGCCGGGAAACTGAGATAAGGATGTCTGTTGTTGGAAGCGGATAAATTTGAATGGAGGAAAAGATAGAAATATATAAAACAAGAAAGAGGAAAAAACAGTGGCAGCAAAATTGACACAGGAAGAGAAATATATGAAAGCGGCGATCCGCGAGGCGAAGAAAGCCTGGGCGCTCGGAGAAGTGCCGATCGGCTGCGTGATCGTGTATGAGGACAAAATCATCGGCAGGGGTTACAACCGTCGGATGGTCGATCATAGCGCGCTGGCACATGCGGAGATCGCGGCAATCAAAAAAGCGTGCAAGCGCATGGGCGACTGGCGCCTGGAAGAATGTGAGCTGTACGTGACGTTGGAACCATGCCCGATGTGCGCAGGGGCGATCGTGCAGGCGCGGATTCCAAAAGTTTACATCGGTTCCATGAACCCGAAAGCCGGCTGCGCCGGTTCGGTACTGAATCTTCTGGATGAAAAAAGATTCAATCATCAGGTGGAGACAGAAGAAGGACTTTTGGGCGAGGAATGTTCGATGATGTTGAAAGAATTTTTCAAAGAATTGCGTGAAAAGAGAAAAAAGAAGAAAGAAGAAAAAGCTGGTGAATGATTTCCACCAGCTTTTTGCATTCCATATTTCCCATTCAAACCGAAAAATACAGTCCTTATTTGATTACGTGGATCCAGCCCTCCGGAGCTTTGATGTGACCCATCTGGATGCCGGTCAGTGTCTCGTAGAGTTTCTGGGTAACCGGACCCATCTTCTCCATACCTGCCGGGAAACAGATTTCCTTGCCGTGGTCAACGATCTTGCCAACCGGGGAGATAACAGCTGCGGTACCGCACAGACCGCACTCTGCGAAATCTTTTACTTCGTCTAAGTATACTTCACGCTCTTCGGTCTCCATGCCAAGGTAATCTCTTGCAACCTGCAGGATAGAACGGCGTGTGATAGACGGAAGGATGCTGTTGGACTTCGGAGTTACCAGCTTGCCGTCTTTGGTGATAAAGATAACGTTTGCGCCGCCGGTCTCCTCGATCTTGGTACGTGTCTGCGGATCCAGGTAGATGTTCTCATCGAAACCGTTCTTATGAGCATCGACGATCGCATGCAGGCTCATCGCGTAGTTTAATCCGGCTTTGATGTGACCGGTTCCGTGAGGTGCTGCACGGTCGAAATCGCTGACGCGGATGGTGATCGGTTTAGCGCCGCCCTTGAAGTACGGGCCAACCGGTGTACAGAATACGCGGAACTGATAGATGTTTGCCGGTTTAACGCCGATGATGGAATCATAACCGAACATATACGGGCGGATGTACAGGGTTGCACCGGAACCATACGGCGGTACGAATGCTGCGTTGGCTTCTACTACTTTTGTGATGGCGTCTACGAAGCGCTCCTTCGGGAATGGCGGCATTTCAAGACCTTTTGCGGAATTCTCCATACGCTCGCCGTTTAAGTCAGGACGGAACGTAACGATATGGCCGTCTTCGGTCGTATACGCTTTCAGACCCTCGAAGCAAGTCTGTGCATACTGCAGAACACAGGCACATTCATTCAAGGTAATATTCGGGTCGGAGGTAAGGACGCCTTCGTCCCAGGAACCATTCTGGTACATGGAAACATAGCGGTAATCCGTTGGCATATAGCCGAAACCGATGTTGCTCCAGTCGATATTTTTCTTTTCCATAATCGTTGCTCCAATCTTACAGAATTTTATGATTTAGTAACTGTTTGACTTTTTGCAGTCGCTAGATTTATACCTATTATAATGATTTCTTTCTTCTGTTGCAAGATTCTGGGATAAAAAATGATAAAAAAACAATAAAATGTATTCTTGTGTATTTTTATACAATGCTTGTTAGTCAAGCTCCGGCTTGACAAAACGGCGGCTGCCATGTATACTAAACAGGCTGACGGTCTGCAAGTCATTCCGTCATATAAGATCAAGTCATAAAGTTTCCGCACAGCCGGGGAGTTAGCGGTGCCCTGTACCTGCAATCCGCTATAGCAGGGGTGTTGTCCGACCGAGGGCGTTTTTACTGTGGGGCTGCCCCTGAAAAGTGGCGTTGAAGTCTGGGTCTTGCGCAACAGAAATCTGTGAACCGTGTCAGGGCAGGAATGCAGCAGCACTAAGCAGAAGCTTCTGTGTGCCGCAAGGCAGCCTGGACCGAGTTAACTGTCAGGGTAACGTCCATGGCATACGTTCGAAGCCGGGCGTGCGGATTTTTTTATTTCATAGGAAATTGCTTCCTATGAAATAAAAAATAGAAAATAATAGATACAGAAACAAGCATTTTTGCAGGTGTGTGAATATAGCCGGGATATGTGGAATTTGATTTGCCAGGGGGTAGGAATACCGTGCCGGGGCAGATTAAAAGCGCGTATCCCGGTATTTTTATGTCTATGATATTTGTAAGGAATTTTTTCTTGCCCGCGGGATATGATTGTATTATAATTACAAAATGGGTGTAGTTTATCCTGATATGGGGGTTGTTGGAAACTTAGAATAAGGGTAACTGTGAAGGTACTGGACGGTTATGAAGAAAGGGAAAGCGCTCATGAGAAGAATCGGTATGTTAACCAGCGGCGGCGACTGCCAGAGCTTAAATGCGACGATGCGAGGCGTGGCAAAATCGCTGTACAAGATGTTCGATGACATAGAGATAGTTGGATTTGAAGACGGCTATAAAGGTCTTATGTATGCAGACTACCGGATTATGAAACAGTCGGATTTTTCCGGGATTCTGACACGCGGAGGTACGATTCTGGGAACTTCCAGACAGCCTTTCAAGCTGATGCGGACGCCGGACGAGAACGGTCTGGATAAAGTGGAAGCGATGAAACACACCTATTATAAGCTAAAACTGGAATGTCTCGTCATTTTAGGCGGCAACGGCAGCCAGAAGACGGCAAATCTGCTGCGGGAGGAAGGACTCAATATCGTTTCTCTTCCGAAGACCATAGACAATGATCTCTGGGGCAGCGATCTTACGTTTGGATTCCATAGTGCGGTTGATGTAGCGACCAATGCCATCGACTGTATTCATACGACGGCGGCGTCTCATGGCAGAGTCTTCATCGTGGAGATCATGGGCCACAAGGTGGGATGGCTGGCGCTCTATGCAGGCATCGCGGGCGGAGCTGACATCATTCTCCTGCCGGAGATCCCGTATGATATTGATGTGGTGGTAAATGCGATCCGCAGCCGTACTAAAAATGGCAAGAATTTCACGATTTTGGCGGTCGCAGAGGGCGCGATTTCCAAGGAAAATGCAGCCCTGACCAAGAAAGAATTAAAAGAAAAGAAGAAAAATGGACCGGTTTATCCGTCGGTCGCTTACGAGCTGGGCGCCCAGATTTCCGAGCGGACGGGGCAGGAGATCCGTGTGACGGTTCCGGGGCATATGCAGCGCGGAGGCGAGCCATGCCCGTATGACCGCGTGATTGCGACGCGCCTCGGCGCGGAGGCAGCAGAGATGATCCGCCGCAAAGAATACGGCTATATGGTCGCTTTAAACAACAATAAGATTGAAAAAATTCCGCTTGCGGACATTGCCGGTAAATTAAAGATGGTCGATCCGAAGAGCGATATTATCCGGGAAGCTAAGGATGTAGGCATCAGCTTCGGCGACGAATAGTAAGGAAGTAGTAGTTTATGTCATATACAGCACTGTACAGAAAATGGCGTCCGACGTCCTTTGAAGAGGTCCGGGGTCAGGACCATATCGTAAAGACCCTGAAAAATCAGATCAACTCCGGGCGGATCGGGCACGCGTACCTCTTCTGTGGGACGCGCGGAACCGGTAAGACGAGTATTGCCAAGATCTTTGCACGGGCAGTCAACTGTGAGCATCCGGTGGACGGCAGCCCCTGCGGCGAGTGCAGTATGTGCCGCCAGATTGCGGAAGGAGCTTCCCTCAATGTGGTGGAGATCGATGCGGCATCCAACAATGGTGTGGAAAATATCCGTGATATCCGGGAGCAGGTGCAGTACCCGCCGACGGATGGGCGCTACCGCGTCTACATCATTGACGAGGTTCATATGCTTTCGATCGGCGCGTTCAATGCGCTCTTAAAGACGCTGGAAGAACCGCCGTCCTACGTTATATTTATCTTGGCGACGACGGAGGTCCACAAGATCCCGATCACGATCCTGTCCCGGTGCCAGAGATATGATTTCAAGCGGATCTCGATCGATACCATCGCGGGACGGCTGGCGGAGCTGACGCAGGCGGAGCAGATCGATGTAGACGATCGGGCACTTAGGTATGTGGCACGTGCGGCGGATGGCTCGATGCGAGATGCGTTAAGTCTTCTCGATCAGTGCGTGGCGTTCCATTTCGGAGAAAAGCTGACGTATGACAATGTGCTCGAGGTGTTGGGCGCGGTCGATAACCGCGTGTTCAGCAAGCTGTTTCAGGCGGTGCTTGCAAGTGATACGAAGGCGTGCATCCGTGAGATTGAGGAAATGATCATCCAGGGGCGTGATCTTTCGCAGCTCGTCAACGATTTCGTCTGGTATATGCGAAATCTCCTGATTGCCAAGACGACCGACGAACCGGGCGATATGCTCGATATGTCGGAGGAAAATCTGGCAGTTTTAAAGGAAGAGGCGGCAGACGTTGATACGGAAACGCTGATGCGTTACATCCGTATTTTCTCGGAGCTTTCCGGGCAGCTGCGCTACGCGTCGCAGAAGCGGATTCTGGTGGAGATTGCCTTTATCAAGCTGACGACGCCGTCGATGGAACAGAATCTTGATTCCATTTTACAGCGGATTACGCTATTAGAGCAGAAAATGCAGGAAATACCGGACAATCTACAGAAACTGGCGTCCCTTGCACCGGCAGCGGGGCAGGCGGCATCCTCCAAAACGGCTGTGGTGGAAACGCCGCCTGAGCCGAAGACAGTATCCCTTCCGCCGGCACAGTACGAAGATCTGATGCTGATGCGGAAAGAATGGGGACGGATTGCGTCCCTGAGCCAGCTTGTGGGTTCGATTAGACTCAGTCTTCCCAAGACAAGTGTAGAACCGGCGGGCGAAGGCTGCCTTTGCATTGTGTGTACAGATGAAAATACGTTTGGAATTATCAATCGGGAGCCTGAGCTTAAGAATTTGCAGGAAGTAGTGCAAGAAAAATACAAAAAGACTCTGCAATTTAAAGTCCGTTTAGAATCATCTGCTGTGCCGCAAAGAACGGTTTATGTCAGTGATGAGGATTTAAAGAACGCAATCCATACCGATGTGATTGTCGAAGAGGATGATCCTGTGTAGTGGAGCTTGCCAAAGATGAGTCTTGTTTTGTAATGCAAGAAGCTGTGATTAAATGCAGATAAATGATATTAGTGGGTTTATATGATATATAGAACCGGCTGCAATCGGCAGCCAGTCTGAATATAAATAAAAAGAAGTGAAAGAGAGGAATGACACCATGGCAAAACGTGGCGGTTTCCCAGGCGGTATGCCGGGCAATATGAACAATTTAATGAAGCAGGCGCAGAGAATGCAGCGTCAGATGGAAGAGAAGCAGAAAGAGCTGGAGGAGAAGCAGTACAGCGCATCCGCGGGCGGCGGCGCTGTAACCGTGACCGTATCTGGTAAAAAAGAGGTTCTTTCCGTGAAACTGTCTGAGGAAGTAGTGGATCCGGATGATATCGAGATGTTAGAGGATCTGATCGTGGCGGCGACCAACGAGGCATTCCGTCAGGCGGAAGAGGACAGCAGCCAGATGATGTCCCAGTTGACCGGTGGCCTTGGCGGTCTGGGAGGCGGATTCCCGTTTTAAGCGATGGATTATTACAGCAGCCAGATTAGCAAGCTAATCGAAGAATTGTCAAAACTTCCCGGAATCGGAAGTAAATCGGCGCAGCGTCTTGCATTTCATATCATCAATATGCCGGAAGAACAGGTCAGGCACTTGTCCGGCGCGATTCTGGAAGCCAAGCAGAATGTGCGTTACTGCAAGGAGTGCTGCACATTGACTGATAAGGAACTGTGCCCGATCTGCAGCAGCGACCGGCGTGATCATGAGACGATCATGGTGGTGGAAAATACGCGCGATCTGGCGGCATATGAAAAGACAGGAAAATACAACGGGGTCTATCATGTGCTGCATGGGGCGATCTCCCCGATGCTGGGGATCGGGCCGGGCGACATCCGGCTCAAGGAGCTGATGACTCGCCTGCAGAAAGAGGAGGTTCGTGAGGTCATTATCGCAACCAACTCAAGCCTGGAGGGCGAGACGACCGCGATGTATTTGAGCAAGCTGATTAAACCGACAGGGATCCGGGTGACGCGAATCGCCAGCGGCGTTCCGGTTGGGGGCGACTTGGAATATATTGATGAGGTAACGCTTCTGCGCGCGCTGGATGGGCGTACAGAGCTGTAGCCGGTGAGCAAATAAAACGTTACTGGGCACGTATGCGTGAACAGTGACAATAAAACTTCTGCCGCGGCAGGAAGTTAGGAGATGCATAAGATGGATAAATACGAGTTTAACATCAAGGTAGAGCAGATTAAGAAACTGGTCAACAAGGGAGATTTCGAGACGGCGATGAAGATCGCCGATACCATCGACTGGCGTCGTGTACGCAGCACCAGCCTGCTTACGATGATTTCCCAGATTTATGAGAAAAATGCAGAGTATCAGGATGCCAAGGATATTTTATTGCTGGCATATGAGAGAGCGCCGCTTGGAAAGGGGCTTTTATATAAGCTGACTGACCTTGCACTGCGTGAAAATAATATTCAGGAGGCAGAGGCATATTACCGGGAGTTCTGTGAGCTGTCCGGCGATGACCCGCGCCAGTATCTGCTTCGTTTCCTGATTCTGGAGGCGAAGGATGCGCCGTTAGAGCAGCAGATCAATTCTCTGGAGAGATATTGTCAGGAAGAGCTGGATGAGAAATGGCTGTACCACCTGGCAGAGCTTTATCATCAGGCGAACCAGGCGGACGACTGTGTGCGGATCTGCGACAAGATCATGCTGATGTTCGGTCTTGGCAAATATGTGGACAAGGCAATGGAACTGAAACTTCAGTATGCGCCGCTGACGAAATATCAGATGGATCTGGTAGAAAACCGCGAGAAGTACGAAGAGAAGCTGCGTGCGGTGGAAGAAGAGTACAAGAACGGTACATACCGCAAGCCGGAGCCGGAAGGAGAGTATCTGGATACGGATGAGCCGGAGGCAGAGCTGGACGACGAACCGGAGAATGAGCCGGAGGGACAGCCAGAGCAGGCAGAGCCAGAAGAGAAGGCTGGAAAACCGAAAGCCGAGACAAAACCGGCGGACGAGAAAGCAGAAAAGGCTGCGCTGGACGAGGATGTAGTAGCAAGCCTTCATGAAGCACAGGCGGAAGAAGCGCTGGCAAAAGAAGTGTCCAAGATCAAGCCTTACGATGAGGAAGAGGGCGCATCCGAAGGGGAGACACGTGTTTTCAGGAATCTCCGCGACCTGGAACCGGCAGAGGCAGAGGAAAAGAGCGAGGAAGCTCCGATTCATGAATTTGAAGAGGAAGAGGAAACCATAGTGGAAGACTGGGATTTCGAACCGGAAGAGGAAGAAGAGGAGATCAAGGAATCGAATCATCTGATGATCGAGGCGGAAGATCCGGCGGCCGGTCTTGCGATGGCACTTGATTCCCTGAAAAAGATTCACCGCGAGCTGGGGACCAAGCATCCGGTTGCCAAGATCAGCGGCGCAAACCTTTCCCATCGCGGCATCGCATCGGTGGCGGAGCGCCTGGCAGGCAAGGATCTGGTGGTCGAGCATGCAGCCGATCTGGACGATTTGACGGTGGAAGAGCTGGAAGAACTGATGACACAGGATGAAACCGGAATGGTCGTTGTTCTGATTGATACGCAGGCACGTTTAGAGCAGATGCACCGCGCATATCCGGCATTAGCAGAGCGTTTCCAGTATATCGGCTGT
This sequence comes from Clostridium fessum, assembly GCF_027698965.1. Lineage (NCBI taxonomy): Bacteria > Bacillati > Bacillota > Clostridia > Eubacteriales > Clostridiaceae > Clostridium > Clostridium fessum. The sequence continues at coordinate 2,989 of NZ_JAQEQF010000014.1, read as the reverse complement.
GAAAACCAGAAAGACGATGCAGCGAAGCTGGCACAGGCGCGCGAGGAAGAACTGAAACGCCAGCAGGCGCAGCAGGAAGCAGAAGCAGCCAGAAAACGCCAGGCAGAGCGTGAAGCGGAGATCCGCCGTCAGGCAGAAAAAGAGGCAGAGGAAAAACGTAGACAGCAGGAAGCAGCAGCCCGCCGTGAGGAAGAAGAGCGCGCCAAGGCAGAAGCACAGGCGCTGGCAGCCAAAGAGGCAGAAGAAGCGCGTAAAGCGGAGGAAGATCGCCGTCTGGCAGAGCGGCAGAGAGAAGAACTGCGCCGTCAGGAAGAGGCAAGACGCGATGACGAGCCGGAGTATGAAGACGAAGAAGAACGCTACGAGAAGGACGAGTATGAGCCGGAGGATGATTATGCGCGTGGCGGCTATCGTGATGATTATAAGGACGATTACAAAGACAGCTATAAAGACGAACGCGAGGACGACGAGTATTCCAATTATCCAGAGGATGAGCCGGAAGAGAAACCGTCCAAAAAGTCCGGCGATATGGATGTTGAGGAGTTTGTTCAGTATGCCTGCAAATATGCATCGGAGATCGACTGCAGTATTTCGGGAAAGAGCATGCTGGCTCTGTACGAGCGCGCTGAGATGATGGAGGAGGACGGAGAACCGCTTACCAAGACAAGTGCCGAAGATTTGATCGAGGAAGCTGCAGATAAGGCGGAGAAGAAATCCTTCAGCGGACTGTTCTCATCGAAATATGATAAGGATGGACTTCTGATTCTGAAAGAGAAACATTTCTTTGATTAATTAAAACAATTCGAGAAATTTTAAAATTAAAACTAATTAGCAAAAGAGAGCGCTGCGGGGGAATGCTTCCCGGCAGCGTTTTCTGGTAGTGGACAGTAAAAAGAGATACGGGAGAGAAAGATGGGAACACGGTTAATAGCCCTCGATTTAGATGGGACACTGTTAAATGAAAAAATGCACGTGTCGGAAAAAACAAGACAGGTGATGGAACTGTGCGCGCAGCGGGGGATTGAGATTGTCCCGGCGACCGGGCGCGCGCTCCCGGCAGTGCCAGAGGAGGTTTTGAGCCTGCCGGGCGTCCACTATGGCATATTTACAAATGGGGCGGTCGTCCGGGATTTCGGGAAAAATATCTGGGTGTCGGAAAGCTGCCTGAGCTGGGAAGAGACGATCCGGGTGATTGAGGTGCTGCGCCGGCATCCGGTTATTTACGATATGTATGTATCGGAGGGCGGCGTCAGCGAGACGCGATTGCTGGCACAGCTGGAAGAATACGGGATACCGGAACGTGAATGCGCCTATATCCGGGCGACGCGCCGGGCAGTTACTGACATGGTGGAGTATCTGCGGGAGAAAAAATGCCCGGTGCAGAAGATGAATTTAAATTTTAAGGACCGGGAGAGCAAGCAGGCAGTCCGGGCAAAGCTGGAAGCGATGCCGGAGGTTCTGGTGACCTCCTCGCTTCCGTGGAATCTGGAACTCAACGCGGCGGGCATCACAAAGGGGAGCGGGCTGCGGAATCTCTGTCAGTATCTGGGAATTGAAGCGGAGGAGACGATGGCATTTGGAGACGGCGAAAACGACTGGCCCATGCTGGAGGCAGCAGGAATCGGCGTGGCGATGGAAAATGGCGCCCCATTTTTAAAGGAACGCGCAGACCGGATTGCCGCTTCGAACCGGGAAGAGGGCGTAGCGGAGGCGATCAGACAATGGGTGCTTATATAAAAGAAAACTGGCTGTTCGTGGTGGTGGCAGTCTATCTGGTTTCCATGGTACTGTACGGGCATTACCGCGGATTCGTCCGCCTGGCAGTCTCAGCCGTTTCCCTGGTGCTGTCGCTGGGGGTGGTTCATTTTGGTGCGCCGTCTGTCGCGAATCTGCTTCGCAGCAATGAGGTGGTCTATCAGGCAGTGGAGGACAGCGTGTCGAAATTTATCCAAAAGGACGATGAGGCGGAAAATGAGGCGGCTGACGCGGCGCCGCCATCCGTACAGCGCAGTATTATTGAAGAAATGGAGCTTCCGGAACAGTTAAAGGATGCGCTTCTGGAGAATAATAACAGCGAAGTTTACGAGGCGCTGGGTGTAAGCAGCTTTACCCACTACGTCAGCCGTTATCTGGCAAACAGCCTGATCAATATTATAAGTTTTTTTCTGCTGTTTGCAGCCGTGTTCGGCGGACTGCGTGTTCTGTCCGTATCGCTCAATGTGGTCTCCCGGCTGCCGATCATATCGGGACTGAACCGTCTGGCAGGTGCCGTGCTGGGGGGTGCGGAAGGGATCTTTTTCGTCTGGATTGCAGCACTGCTTATTACACTGTTCTCGGCAACGGCGATTGGTGAACTTTTCCTGAACCAGATAGAAAGCAATATCTGGCTGACCTGGCTGTATGACCACAATATGCTTGGAAGCATCCTGATGGGTGTTGTGAAACGGATTATTTAAAAGCGTATAGAGAAAAACTGTGATATTGAAAAACGGCACACCGCATTCTCGCTACTTAGTGATGAGTTAGGTGTGCCAAATTTTTTATTTCAGTCGAGAAGACTCCCACCTCTTTAGGTGGCGAGTAATAGCAAATTTGTCTCAGTGGGAGTTGGGTCTTCGGCTGAGATAAACGCTCCGCGAGGATGCGCAATGATTCTGTATGGAATATGTCAGCGAAAAAACAAGTGAAAATCGCTTGACAAGTTAATGCTGAAATGGTAAAATCTAACTCTAACGTGTTTTGACGTTGGTCTGCATATGCAGGGAAAATCGAATATCACAGGTTTTCTTATTTGCGAAAATGTTTTGAAAATTAAGAAAAAATAGTTGACAACGACAACTGCCTATGATATGATATTCAAGCTGTTGAGCGAAAGCTCAGTTGCGAAAAATAAAATAAAAAAGTTGTTGACAAAGATAACTGCTTGTGGTAATATAAATGAGCTGTCAATGAGACAACAACAAAGAACCTTGAAAACTGAACAGTATGT
>NZ_JAQEQF010000013.1:0-70988 GCF_027698965.1 Clostridium fessum | reverse complement strand
CTTCTCTGGCCGTCGCGGTTTCCCTGATAGCCGCTTCTCTGTCCATCACGGTTCTCCGCTGGAGCTGCGCTCTTAGCCGGCTCTGCGGTCTGCTCTGCACTTGCTGCTGCCGGACGGCTTGCCGATGCGCCGGTCTTGGCTGCGTTTCCTGTATTGGCCTTGCCTGCCGGACGGCTTCCTCTCTGTACGCTGTTCTGCGGACGATAAACCGCTGCAATCCGCTTTTTCGGCGGCTCAGTTGTCTTCTCCGCCTCTTTCTTCTCTGCCTCTAACGGCTCTTTCTTTATATCTTCCACTCGATTTGTTTCCGCCTTTCCTGTATCTGTCTTTGACGCTGTCGTCTGTCTCTTTGCTCCTGCAAGGAAACATCTGACTGCTTCTGCCTGTTCCTCCGTCACCTTGGAAGAATGGCTTTTTACGTCAAAATGATTTTTCTGCAGTATCTCTAAAACTTCTTTATTTGATTTGCCAATCTGTTTTGACAACTCATTAACTCTCATGTTTTGCTACCTCCGTTCCGGCACTGCCTTCCCGTTCTGCATAAGCTCCTAAAAGAGCCCGCCCAGAAAAGCGTTAATCATCTAACTTCTCTCTTAACGCCTTTGCAAAACCGGAATCCAAAACGGCCAGAGACGCTCTCATCTCTTTTCCCATCGCGTGTCCCAGCTCTTCTTTCATGCCGAACTGGTACACGGGAACCTTGTAGTATGCACATGAATTTTCAAACATCTTTTTTGTATTGTCCGACGCTTCTTCTGACACGATCACCAGATACGCTTTTCCACTCTTGATCGCTTTCTCGGTCATGAACTCGCCGCTTGCCGTCTTACCGGCGCGCGTCGCCAGTCCCAGAAGATTCAGCACCTTTTTACGATTCTCCAAACTGCTCCATCTCCTTTTCCAGCGCCTCATAGACTTCCTTCGGAATCGCCATCTTGAGCGACCGCTCCAGTCCTTTGCTCTTTACCGCCTTTTTCCAGCAGTCCATCGAAGGACAGAGGTAGGCGCCGCGTCCATTCCTACGGCCTGTCGCGTCAATCTCGATCGTATCGTCGGCTGTCTTTAAAACGCGGATCATTTCTTTTTTGCTCTTCATTTCTCCGCATCCGATGCACTGTCTGAGCGGCACTTTCTTTGCTCCCACTGTCTATCACTTCCATTTCTGTCAAATCCCGGTTCTGCTGCTTTCTTTCTGCCAAATCTGCTCGTTCCGCCCGAAATCAGCATCCCCGCACATTATCTGTCAGGATTATTCCTGCTCCGCTGCCGGCTCTTCTGTGCCCTCAGCCGCCTCATTTTCTGCTGCCTCGGCTGCGTCTTCCTCTGCCACGCTGATCAGCGGGTCATCGGTGTAGCCCTCGAAGCCTTCCTCATAACCGCTCTCAAGCTCATCTAAAAGACCGGACTCTCTTGCCTGTGTCTCGCTCTTGATATCGATCTTGAAGCCGGTCAGGCGGGCTGCCAGGCGTGCATTCTGACCCTCTTTACCGATTGCCAGGGAAAGCTGGTAATCCGGAACGATCACCTGTGCCTCGCGTGCTTCCTCATCTGCTGCAACCAGGATAACCTTTGCCGGGCTTAACGCGTTCTCAATCAGGAATGCAGGGTTGTCATCCCAGTTGATGATATCGATCTTCTCACCGCGCAGCTCATTGACAACCGCGCTGACACGCGCGCCGTTTAAGCCGACACATGCACCGACCGGATCGACGTTCGGGTCGTTGGAGCTGACTGCCATCTTCGTACGGGAACCTGCCTCACGTGCGATCGCCTTGATCTCTACGGTACCGTCTCGGACCTCGGCAACCTCAGACTCAAAAAGGCGTTTTACCAGATCTGGATGGCTTCTGGATACGGTGATACGCGGGTCGCGCTGTGTCTCTTTTACTTCGATGACATACAGTTTGATACGCTCGGTCGGTTTGAATACCTCGCCCTTTACCTGCTCACTCTCGTTCAAGATCGTGTCGATCTTGCCTAAGTTGATGCTGATGTTGCGTCCTACATAGCGCTGTACGATACCCGTTACGATATCTTTCTCTCTGCAGTGCCACTCCTCATACAGGGCGTTGCGCTCTGCCTCACGAAGCTTCTGTAAGATAACATTCTTCGCGTTCTGAACGGCGATACGTCCAAACTCCTTGGAATTGACAGAGAACTGAACGATGTCGCCCAGCTCATACTTGCTGTTTAAGAGCTTTGCCTCTGCCAGGCTTACCTGGGTCATCGGATCCTCTACGGTCTCCACAACCTCACGCTCTGCCACGATGGAAAAATCTCCTGTTTCACGGTTGATGTTTACCTTGACATTATCTGCCCGGCCATAATTGTTTTTGTATGCTGTCAGCAGAGAATTTTCAATCGCTTCTAAAAGAACATCTTTGCTGATATTGTTTTCTTTTTCCAGCAGATTTATTGCCTCAATCAACTCTTTATTCATTTTATTTTATCTCCTCCTACCGTCTAAAAATCAAAGGCTAAACGAATCAAAGCAATCCCTGATTTTTCAAATGTACGCTCGCTGCCGTCCTCCATCGTGAGTGTCACGGAATCCGCGTCATAGGACGTAAGCGTTCCTGTAAATTCCTTCTGTTTGTCGATCGCTTTATACAGGCGGATCTCCACATCTTTGCCGATGCTTCTTGCAAAATCTTTCTCTTTCTTCAGAGGACGTCCCAGTCCCGGAGAACTCACCTCCAGTATATAGCTGTCCTCGATGAAATCTTCCTTATCCAGCCATTCACCAAGCAGACGGCTGATTACCTCGCAGTCATCAACGGTAATACCGCCCTCTTTGTCAATGTAGCACCGCAGATACCAGACGCCGACCTCACGGACATACTCCACATCAACCAGCTCAAACTGATGCTGCTCCAGAACCGGCGTGATCCACGCCTCTACCCGTGCTTCGTACTGCTCTCCCTTTGCCACACCCCCACCACCTTTCTATGAAATTAGAAAGAGTGGACTTTTTTGTCCACTCTTTCCAGTCAGTCTATTATGTTATCGTGCCTAGTATAACATGCTTTTTTCGGAAGTTCAAGAGGTATTTCCTATTGTTTCTTTTTATTTACCGAATACAGCCTCATAATCTGCTTTGAATTTCTCGATACCAGCATCGGTCAGCGGGTGTTTTACCATCTGCATCAGAACCTTGAACGGAACCGTTGCGATGTCAGCGCCAGCCTTCGCGCACTCGATGATGTGCATCGGATGTCTGGTGGAAGCACAGATAATCTCGGTGGAAATCTCCGGATAATTGTCAAAGATCTCTACGATATCGTAAATCAGGTCTGTACCGTTGGTGGAGATGTCATCCAGACGGCCTAAGAATGGAGAAACGTATGTAGCGCCTGCTCTTGCAGCCAGAAGTGCCTGGTTGGCAGTAAAGATCAGGGTTACATTGGTCTTGATGCCCTCAGCGGACAGAGCTTTCACAGCCTTTAAGCCCTCGGTAGTCATCGGGATTTTAACAACCATGTTCGGATGAATCTTAGCGATCTCACGACCCTCGGCGATCATATCCTCTGCCTTCACAGTCGTAGCCTTAACCTCACCGGAAATCGGTCCATCTACAATGCTGGTAATCTCTTTGATAACCTCATTAAAATCACGGCCTTCTTTTGCAATCAGAGACGGGTTTGTGGTAACGCCACAGATAATACCCATATCATTCGCTTCACGGATCTCATCAACATTCGCGGTATCAATAAAAAATTTCATTTCCCATATCCTCCTAATTTTTATAAGATAGATAGCCAGTATCTCCTATATCTACTATGCATAAGTATACCATACTTGTCCCATCTATTTCCATACTTGAATCTATATTTTACAAATTGTTACTGTTCACGCATACGTGCCCAGTAACGGAATTTGCCGTGGCTTCGCATTTAAATACGGCAAATTCCTGCTGCCACCACGTTTTCTTACGGCACTTTCGGTTTCAAAAGTGCCTACCCGTGAACAGTAACTATAAATTTCCTTGTCCGTAATACGCCCCCGGGCCATGCTTCCGCAGATAATGTTTATCCTGCAGGCACTGCGGCGCTTCCTTCACATCCGGATTGATCATCTCGCAGCGCGCCGCCATCTTGGCAACCTCCTCGAGTACAACCGCGTTGTGAACCGCCTCATGCGCATCCTTGCCCCAGGTAAACGGTCCATGGTTCTTGCAGAGCACACATGGCACCGCCATCGGGTCGAGCTTCCTCTCCTCAAACAAATCTGCAATCAGCACGCCTGTGTTCCACTCATAATTCTTTAATTCTTCCTCATTTAAGTTTCTCGCGCATGGAACGGAACCATAAATATAATCTGCATGGGTCGTTCCGTAGCACGGAATGTCGCGTCCCGCCTGCGCCCAGGAAGTCGCCCACGGGCTGTGCGTGTGAACCACGCCGCCGATCTTCGGAAAACGGTTATAAAGAATCAGGTGGGTTTTTGTATCAGAGGACGGATTCAGCGTTCCCTCAACGCGGTTTCCTTCCAGATCCATGACAACCATATCATCTGGCGTCAGTTTGTCATAGTCCACGCCAGACGGTTTGATGACAAACAGCCCCTTCTCGCGGTCAATCCCGGAAACATTGCCCCAGGTAAAGGTAACCAGACCGTATTTCGGAAGCAGCATATTGGCTTCGTATACTTCTTTTTTTAATTCTTCCAGCATCGATTAAAACCTTCCTTCTACGGCGCCTCTCTCGGCAGCCAGACCATTGATATAGCTTGTCATAAACGCATTGAAGCCCTCGACATCCTTTGCATCCGGCTCCATCGTCTCCGCCTTTGCATCTGCAAATACCTGCTCATTTAAGTAATCGGACAAGCTCTGTCCCGGCTTCTTATCCTTGCGGTATGCCGCCAGAACCGCGATACCCCAGGCACCGCCCTCACCGGCTGTCTCCATAACGGATACCGGCACATCAGCCGCTGCCGCCATGATACGCTGTCCAACACCCTTGGTCTTGAAGAATCCGCCGTGGCCCATCAGTTTATCCAGTGTCACGTGCTCTTCCTTGAACAGAATGTCCAGACCATATTTCAGGGTTGCCAGGGAACTGTATAAGTGGGTACGCATGAAGTTTGCCAGCCCCAGCTTGCTGTCGGGATGGCGCATAAACAGCGGGCGTCCCTCCTCGAAGTCGGTGATCGGCTCGCCGGAGAGGTAGCAGTAGGACATCAGTCCTCCGCAGTCTTCATCGCCCTCAAGCGCCTTGCGATACAGGGTTCCAAACAGGGTGTTGCGGTCTGTTTTCTGACCCATCAGCTCATAGAACTCTTCAAACAGACCTACCCAGGCATTCAGATCGGAGGTACAGTTGTTGCAGTGAACCATACCGACCAGATGGCCGTCCGGCGTAGTTACCATGTCAATCTCCTGGTGAACCGTCTCCAGAGTCTTTTCCAGAACAACCATCGCAAACACGGAAGTTCCGGCAGATACGTTACCGGTGCGGACTGCCACACTATTGGTTGCAGTCATACCGGTTCCTGCATCGCCCTCCGGCGGGCACAGCGGAATGCCAGCTTCCAGATTGCCGCTCTCATCCAGCAGCTTCGCGCCTTCCTCAGTCAGCGTTCCCGCCTCATCGCCAGCGCTCAGAACCTCCGGCAGAAGGTCGCGCAGCTTCCACGGATATCCCTTTGGAACCATCATTTCTTCGAACTTATCCAGCATTTCAGCATCATACTGTCCGGTTGCCGGGTCGATCGGGAACATACCCGAAGCATCGCCGACGCCAAGTACCTGCTTACCGGTCAGTTTCCAATGTACATATCCGGCTAAGGTGGTCAGGAAATGCACGCGGGATACATGCTCCTCGCCGTTGATTACCGCCTGATACAGGTGTGCAATACTCCATCTCTGCGGGATATTGTAGTTAAACAGATCCGTCAGGCGTCTTGCTGCCTCGGCGGTCATCGTATTTCTCCAGGTACGGAACGGAACGAGCAGTTTTCCGTCCGCATCAAATGCCATATAGCCGTGCATCATGGCGCTGACGCCCATCGCACCAACCTTTTTAAGCGTTAAACCGTATTGTTTCTTCACATCGGCAGCCAGATCCGCGTAGCAGTCCTTTAAGCCTTTCCAGATATCTTCCAGGGAATAGGTCCAGATACCATTTTCCAGACGGTTTTCCCACTCATAGCTCCCCTGCGCGATCGGCGCGGTCGTGCCGTCCGTCAAGACTGCCTTGATTCGGGTCGAACCAAATTCAATTCCGAGCGCTGTATTTCCGCTCTCTATGTCTTTCTTGATCTCTTCCGCACTGCGGCCCATATCCATCCTCCTCATTGTAGCAAAAAGCGCACCGCCGCCGGAATTTTCATCCCCTTGGCTGCGGCACGCCCCGTCATTCATAACTATTCTATTTTCACAGTTGTGGCAAAAACTTATGCAGTTACGTCTTTTTCAAAAATTTTTATCTTTCAAACGCCCTATTATTTCATAAAGAATTTCTGTAAATCAGCCTCTGTCGTATCTTCGCCGATTGTAATTAACTCGGTACCGGTTAGACGCGCGAACATAGCGATGTCATCTCTCGTCAGAGCGGTAGATACAACGGAGTGATGAGCGCCGCCTGCGTAGCACCATGCAGCCGTACCGATCTGGAAGTTCGGTTTATGACGGTACATAATTCTCGCCACCGGAAGTTTTGGCATCGGTTTCGGCTGTTTTACAAGCTCAATATCTGCACAGATGATGCGGAAATGGTCGCCCATATCTACCATCGTTACCTGGATACCATCGCCGGTCACGCCGTCGAAGATCAGTCTTGCCGGATCCTCCTTGCCGCCGATACCCAGCGGAATTACATCAATCTCCGGTTTGGTTGCTGCAAATGCCGGCGGAACCTCCAGCATATGGGAAGCTAACTCTAACTCCTGTCCCGGAGTCAGATCGTAGGTATAATCCTCGATAAATCCGGTTGCTCCCTCTTTGCCCTCGGACATCTTCATCAGGACTGCCGACAGAGCAGAAATCTTGTAATCGCCCTCCGGACCAAAGCCGATGCCTTTGCCCATCAGGTTCTGTGCTGCGATACCCGGAAGCTGCTTTAAGCCGTGCAGATCCTGGAATGTATCAGCGAATGCGCCGATTCCGTTCGCGGAGAGAAATTTTTCCAGACCTACTTCATATTTAGCCTGCTCGCGGACAGAATCAATGCGGTCGGTCTTCATTGTATACTTATCGGTATACTCTTTCATCTTCGCGTCGATCTCTTCCTCGGTTACCTGGTTGATGATGTCAACCAGATCGCCCAGTGCGTAATAGTTACACTCCCAGCCGTATTTGATCTGGCTCTCTACACGGTCACCGTCAGTAACCGCTACATGACGCATATTGTTGCCGAAAGAAGCTACCTTCAGGGACTTGGAGTAGGCGATTGCCTTTGCTACGGATGCAAACTGGCGAATCTTTGCTACTACCTCATCATGCTTGTAATAACCAGCTACTACCTCATGTGCGATACCCATTCTTGCAAGGATGAAGCCGTACTCACGGTCACCATGTGCAGACTGGTTCAGATTCATGAAATCCATATCGATCTCGTCATACGGAAGCTTCTCATTTGCCTGTGTATGTAAATGAAGCAGCGGTTTTCTTAATTCCTGCAGACCCTTGATCCACATTTTTGCAGGGGAGAAGGTATGCATCCATGTGATAACGCCGACGCAGTCATCATCATTGGAAGCTTTCCGCATATCCTGAATACAGATTTCAGAAGTCTCTACGGTTGGAAGAAGTTCGATCTCTGCCAGATCGCCCAGCTTTCCATTCAGGAACTCAACCATCTGACGGCTGTCTTCTGCAACCTGTTTCAGGCATTCCTCTCCGTATAAGTCCTGGGAACCCACAATAAAGTATAACTTTTTCATTTTAATCTGCCTCCTTGTCATTTTCAATGTATATCCCGAACCGAATTTCCGTTGTTAAACATCACCGGAAACCGATACGAATACTTCTTTTCCTGCCAATCCGAATCCTCTATCATCCGCAGAAGATTGCGCGCTGTCAGCCGCCCAAGATTGTACTTGGGATGAATCACGGACAGGATCGTGAGATCCCCCTCCTGCACCGGTCCAGCATCATCAAATGATACCAGGGAAATATCTTCCGGCACGCGCAGTCCGCGGTCCTTTAAAAAATCCATATAGCTGCCCGCTACCTCGTCGTTGTAGAGGATCATCGCGGTACAGTCCTTCGTCCGGCGGTACATCCGCTGGAGTCCTTTTTTGCTTAATTTTTCTTCCATATCCCGGGTCGAATACCAGCGGATCCAGTCCTCCTGGAAATCGATCCCGAAATCCGACAGGCACTCGATAAAGCCGCGGTAACGCTCGATCCCCTGCCAGTCATCGTATTTGAAAATACCGCCGATCCGGGTATGTCCGTTCTGTATCAAAATCCGCGTCAACTCATAGCCCGCGCGCGCATCCGACATCTCCACGCTGTCAAACGTCTCATTCTGGTAATGATTGTGAATAAACAGCGTCGGAATATTTCTCCGCCGTATCTCCTTGTAAAGCCGCAGATTCGGATTCGGGAAACTGGAACGCGTCCCCTCGATGATGAGTCCGGACACATTGCGCCCCAGCATCCCCTTGAGATACAGGGCCTCATCATTTAAGCGGTTACGCGTGACCGAAACGCTGATCTCATAACCTTCCTCCCGCAGGACGGACTCGATTCCCTCGTACACCTGCGGAAACAGGTAATCTGAAAAATAACTGAGAATCAGTCCGATGCGGGGACGTTCTTCCTTATCCTTCTCCGGCGCATAGGAAACGTATGTGCCGCTTCCCTTGACCCGGGCAATCAGCCCGTCCTGCTCCAGGCGGTCGAGCGCGTTGCGGACCGTCTGGCGGGAGTATCCAAATTTATTCTGGAGCATATGCTCGGATGGAAACTTGTCCATATTCCGGAGCACCCCGCTCATAATCAGCGTCCGACCCCAGTTGTAGAGCTTCTGATATTTAAGTCCACCCTGATTCCGGCTGCTGTTCTCCCTCATACTGTAACCTCCAGATGTCGCTTTTGTCTGTCCTATTTGATAACCTGCAGAGACTGACGGTCTGCGAATACAGCTACGAATATCAGGAATACAACACCCTGGATGAGCTGCATCATCTGTGTGGTAAAGCCCATCATCGTCAGACCACTGTTCAGGACGATGTACAGAAGAGAACCAACGATGATATTCTCAAAACGTACCTTCGCACCACCGGAAATCGGCATACCGCCCAGTACCAGTGCAATCAGGATCTGGGTCTCAAGCTGGTTACCACCGGAAGAAGTAACCGAACCAACCTTGATAACATTGATAAATGCGGCAAATCCTGTGATCGCACCTGCCAGTGTGTAGATAAGGAACTTCATGCGGTCGGTACGGATGCCGGAGAACATCGCTGCTTTCTCACCTGCTCCGATCGCCTTTAAATAAGTACCAAACTTGGTAAAGCGGAATAAAATAAATCCGATAATCAGGACCACCAACGTACAAGCCAGCTTTAATTCAGTGCTGTCGAAGTTGATTAACATCGCAGAGCCGGCTACCGGCGCGTTGGTCGTCAGATATTTGATAAATCCACGGAATAAGAACATCGTACAAATCGTAACGATGAAGGATTTAATCTTGCGGTATACATAGAAGTAACCGTTGATGGCACCGATCGCTGCACCAACCGCGATACCTGCCACAATCGCCAGTGGAATGCTGGTCTTGGAAACCATGCAGACAACAATCGATGCAATACCAAGGATGGAACCCTGGGAGAAATCCAGACCGCCCATCGTCATGATAAAGAATACGCCGGTTGCCGAAATCATAGTGACATACACCTGGGAAAGTACCAGAGGAAGGTTATTCATCATCCGGAAATTCGTCAGGGCATTGAACATAAGAAAGATAATAATCAGTCCCGCAATCGGCAGAAGCGAACGGATCATCGTCATTTTTGATAACTTTTTGAGCTGCTGCTCTTTATTTTCCGTACTTGTCTTAACTTGATTCTCCATTGCATCCTCCTTATACCATCATCGTGATCAGGCTGTTCTCATCCATCGCCTCATCACGTTCCAGCTCACCGCTGATCTTGCCGTCCTTCATGATAATGATGCGGTCGCACATACCAATCAGCTCCATCAGCTCCTCGGAAATCATGATAATCGATTTTCCGTTCTTTCTCATCTGGTTCATTAACTGGTAAATGTCCTGTTTAACCTTGATATCAATACCACGGGTCGGACTGTCGAGAACGACAATATCGGAATCTTTTCCAATCCATCTTGCCAGAACGACCTTCTGCTTATTACCACCAGAAAGCTCCGAAACGAACTGGTTTACGTTTACCATCTTAACGGACATCTGTTTTGCAAACTGGTTGGAAAATTCTCTTAATTTCTTATCGCTCAACAGGTGAAGCTTGTTTGCCAGCGAATCCAGGGACGGCAGGCAGATGTTGTCGCCGATGCTCTGGTTTAAAACGACCGACTCATTATCACGATCCTTCGACGTATACGCGATGCTGTGCTTGATCGCGCCCGGGATATCGTTGATCTGCGTTCCGTCTGCCAGCTGTACCGTACCGGTTCTGTCATAGGAAGCGCCGAAGATTGCTTTGCCGATCTCATGCATACCGGACTCAGACAGACCGCCGAAGCCCAGAATCTCGCCCTTGTGAAGGTCAAAAGACACATCCTCAATCAGTCCCGGAACCGTCACATTTTTCACTGAAAGAACCACTTCATCCGATACCTTCTCGCCGTAGTCTGCACGGTAATAATCACCGGTTACCTCACGACCTACCATCAGACGTTTCAGATCGTCCTCGGTCACATCCTTGCTCTTTACAGTGTCAATATAAACACCATCCCGCAGGATTGTGATGGTATCGGATTTATCCAGAATCTCCGGAAGGTCATGGGAGATAAAGATGACTGTGTTGCCGCTCTCACGGATGCGGTTCATGTGTTTGTAAAGTTCTTCACGACCTTCCTGGGAAAGTGCCGTGGTCGTCTCATCAATGACAACAATCTTCGGATTGAAGTAGGTCGCCTTTACGATCTCGACCAGTTTCCGGTCCTCGAAATTGTAGTTGTCGATAATGTCTGCCGCCTTGATACGCTCGAAGCCGTACTGTTTCAGAAGCTCCGTCGCCTTTTTATTCATGGCATTTGTATTTTTAATTCCCATATGTACGAACTGATCTTCGTGTCCCAGGAATATATTTTCCGCTACTGTAAGTCCTGACAAGGTTCCTAACTCCTGTACGATGATAGAAACACCCTCGTTGTTGGCTTCTACCTGATTCTTCGGATGAATCTCTTTCCCATCCAGAATGAAGGTACCGCTTCCGATACTGTAGATGCCGGTCAGCATGTTGGTCAGCGTCGATTTACCGGAACCATTCTCTCCGATCAGCGCGTGAACCTCGCCTTTATTGACATTAAAAGACACATTCTGAACTGCCTTCGTGATACCGAAGGACTTGCAAAGATTTTTTACCTGTAATCTTACCTCGCTCATTGCATTTCCTCCCTCGATTTACTTGACAATCTCGCCTTTTTCCGCTTTTGTGGTCAGCGTGATTATGATTAACAGTGCCAGACCTGTGATAACGTCCTGAATTGCTGTCGGTGCGCCCATCGCGATGAAACCAAAGAAAATAATGTTGATAACAAACTCGCCGATGACGATCGCCTGCAGCGGCATGCCATATTTCTTAAACGCCAGACCGAAGAAGCATCCCATCGTCGGAACGAAGTTACGGCTCATCGACGCCATACCGGTTACCGCTACCATGGAGGAACCGTAGCTGATCGTTAAAATCGCCATAACGCCTAAAAATGCGCCGCTTAAGATAAATGCAAGTACTTTGTACTTATTAACATTGATACCCATGTTTTTCGCTACGAACTCGTTGCTGCCGATCGCATATGTATACGTACCAATCTTTGTATAATTTAAGAAAATGTAAGCTGCCACACATGCCAGAAGTGCCAGAATAATGTTCCACGGCATCTGTCCGAATGCACGGAGGTTGGACGGAAGCGTCTGCTCCACGCCGCCTGCGATGTAGTTGGCAACCGACTCATAGATAAGAGCCAGACCCGTCGTTACAATCATGGACGGGATACGGAGTTTTACATAAAAAACACCGTTTAAAAGTCCGACAATCGTACCAGTCAGCACGCTGCCGATGATAAGACCGGCATATCCCATGCCGAAACGAGAGGCAAATACACAGCCTACAATCGCTGAAAGCATGATGTTCGCGCCGATGGAGAAATCGAACATACCCATAACCATAACAAAGTAAAAACCAACAGCGCCAACCGTCGCGATCAGGCTGGCCTGAAAATAACTCAGCATATTGGCCGGAGAACCAAAATTGCCCGGCGTCAAAGCTTTAAAAATCGCCCAGGAAAGCACTACCAAACCCACCAGGATGATATAACCCTTGGCAGTTCCCGAAAGTTTTTTCTTTCCGGTTGTTTCAACAACAGAAGAACCCATATTTTATACCTCATTCATAACTGCTCAGTTTCTTTTTTCTTTTAAAGAAAAGACCGGCATCGCGCCGTGCGATACCGGCCTTTTCTATTACATTCAGCCTCTTAAAATTCTATAATTTGAATCAGTTTCTGAACTAATTAGTTGCCTGCTCTCTGTGCAGCATCCTCGATGGAGATACCAGCTGCAGTTGCTTTCAGGTCATCCAAGCTAAGCTCGGACATAGCTACCAGTTCCTCATCGGTGTATGGAAGCTGATCTACGAAGTATTGCTCATATGCTTTGTAGTCGTCCGGAGAAGATACATACAGATACGGGAACGGAACGTCCTCGAAGTTGCCCTCGATACCTGTGTAGTTGCCCTTGATTGCGTTGTAAACCATCATGAAAGCAATAAGCGGATCGCAATAATGTCCACCGGACTCACCGGCCATAGAACCATTTTCAAGTCTCTCGCCCAGATCCGGAAGGAAGTCTGTGGAAACGATGTCGATATCCTGAGTCTTGCCTGCACGCTCAACTGCTGCGATAGCGCCCTGAAGCGGGTCACCGCCGCCGCCTGCCGGAATCAGTGCATCCAGAGTCGGATCTGCGGACATCAGAGCCTCTGCTGCCTTGGAACCACCCTCAGAAGAAGTACCTGCGTACTGCGGCTCAGACAGTTTTGCCTGATCATCCGGATGCTCTGCGTTCCATTTCTCAACGCCAGCTTTGTAGCCTTCCCATCTGCCAAGCCAGGTAGCGTCGCCCTGCTCCCAGCCGATCAGACCGATGTTTCTGTCGCCCTTGTCCAGAAGAATCTGAACTAATTTTTCACCGTTCTCCGGCTCGTTCTCATGAACAGCGCCGATGTAGTACGGTGATGCGGTTGCTAAATCATAGATATCCTTGCTGTTCTCCTGGCTGATAACACGGAAGAACTGTGCCAGATATACTTTATTGTCATTACATGTCTTAATAGCGGATGTCATCTCTGTATCAGAAGAGTTGCAGATGATGATACCCTGGCATCCTGCTGCTGCTAACTGCTCTACGGATGCGGTAACCTTCTCCGACACATGACCCTGGTCAACATACTGAACCTGAACGCCCAGAGCCTTTGCTGCCTCGTCGATGATCAGCTTACACTGGGAACCAAGTACATCGGTGGAGGACCAGATGGAAACACCGATCTTGATGTCTTTGTTGTCGATCGTCGAAGCTGCTGCCTCGCTTCCTTCTGCTGCAGAAGCATCTGCTGCCTGTGTCGCATTTGCTGCTCCAGAGCCGCCGCATGCGGTCATGCTCACTGCCATCGCTGCTGCTGTCATGGATGCAGCGGCACGTTTGAACATTTTTTTCATTCTAACTACCTCCCATAAAATTTTCTTTGCAAGCGGCACCCCAGCCGCACTGCTTTGTTGCTTTTCACAACTTTTAGTAATTTTATTATAGCAACCCAGGACAAATTGTGCAAGTAAATACAAGAGCATTTTTTCATAAAGTTGTATTTTATTTTGTAGATTGTTATAAATTTCACGTCCGATTTTGACATTCTTTTATCAAAGATACAAATGATGCATAAATTAAAGCGGCTATTTTCGCTAAATATTTATGCATCATGTATAGGTTCGCTGATTCCCTCTCGAATTATGCCGAATCAGGGGAATACAACTTTATATTGTTTCTGATATGTACTGTACTTTTTTCAGATGTCTTCTCTCTCTTTGCATGGATATTTCCCGTCATTTTGACTGTTCTATCTTGATGCTGTCATACCAGACATTCATGCCGGTTTGTCTGTCTCCGGAAGAGAATTTCTACTTTTTCTTCTTTACCATCGCAAGGATCGACTGAAGCACGATGAAGAAGCATAAAAGCGCCGCGATCGTGATACGGGTCCACCAGGAAGAAAGTGTTCCCTGGAAAGTGATAAATGCCTCGATCGTCGCCTTGATGAGGACGCCAAACAGGGTTCCGAATACATTACCGACGCCGCCGGTCAAGAGCGTGCCGCCGATAACAGAGGAAGCTATCGCATCCATCTCGAAGCCCTTTGCCTGCTCAACGAAGCCGCCCAGCGTATTCAGACAGAAAAGGACACTGCCGACGCCGCAAAGGAAACCGTCCAGGATATAGGCTTTCAGTTTTACCCGGCGCACATTCAAGCCCATCATCAGCGCTGACTGCTCGTTGCCGCCGATCGCATAAATGCTGCGTCCAAATTTCGTATATTTCAGCATGATAAATGCCAGAACCAGAAGAACCAGCGCAATCACAACCGTCGGATAGATATATGGATAAATCATCATGCCTTTTTTGTTGAGATAGCCGCCGAACGGAATATAAAGTTTCATCTTCGCCCATGCCATGAAAGTTTCATTCGTAATACTGATCATGTCCTTGGAAATGATCGCAGTCATGCCGCGGGCAAAGAACATACCCGCCAGGGTAACAATGAATGGCTGGATATCCATGTAGGCAACCAGGAATCCCTGTACCAGACCAAAGACAATCCCGGTCACCAGCACGATGAGAACCGCCGGAACCGCACCGATACCGCCTTTTTCCATCATCCATGCCAGCATCATACAGCCCATCGCCACGAAGGAACCGACGCTGATATCGATACCGCCGGTGATCATGACGATCGTCATGCCGATACCGATGACAATCAGACCCGCATTGGAAATAAAGAGGTTTAAGAAGTTCTGTGTCTTGGCAAAGCCCTGTGCATTAAAGAGCACGCAGCCGATCGCGTACATCACGAAGAACAGCAGGATCGTGACAAGAAGCAGGAACGTGTTCTGATTTAATTTCTTCTTTTCTTTCATGATTTATGCCGCCTCCTTTCCTGCCGCGCTCAGTTCTTTTTTCTGTGCCAGGGATTTTCTCCATCTAGCAAATCCCGGAGACTGGAGTGCTACGATGATGACAACCACGATCGCCTTGTAAACCGGAACCTGATCCGAGGATACGTGCATCGCATACAGGGTGGTCGTCAGCGCCTGAATTGTATACGCGCCGATGACGGAACCTGCCAGCGAGAATTTACCTCCGCCGAGGGAGTTTCCGCCGATGGCAACTGCCAGGATCGCATCCAGTTCCATATTAAGACCGATGTTATTCGCATCCGCCGAGTAGATACGGCTGGAAGCAATCAGACCGGAAAGACCGGAACAGAGTCCACAGTACGCGTAGGTGAGGAAAATAATCATAACCGACTTGATGCCGACAAGCTGGGACGCCCGTTTATTGATACCGACCGACTGGATGTACATACCCAGTGCCGTTTTCTTCAAGAGTAATGAAGTCAGCGCCACAACGACGACCGCCACGATAAACGGGGTCGGAACCGGGAATCCCGGAAGGGAAGCGCCCAGGGTACGGTAGCTGTCCACGCGCACGTATGTGATCTGTCCATCCGTGATCAGCTGGGCGATACCGCGCCCGGCGGTAAACATGATAAGAGTCGCTACCATCGGCTGGATGTTTAACTTTGCAACCAGAAAACCGTTGAAGCAGCCAATCGCCGCGCCGACGATGAGCGCTGCCAGGAAGCCAAGAATCAGCGGATTGGCATATGCAGTTGCTGCGCGCTCGCCGCCGGTTAAGATGTTGCAGCAGACTGCCGCACTGACCGCCATGATCGCACCGACGGAAATATCCGTTCCAGCGGAGGACGATACGACAAGCGTCATGCCGACTGCCAGAATCACCAGCTCTGACGCACGGTTGATGATATCGATTAAGTATCCGTAGAGAACGCCGTTCCGCACCTCGATCGCGAAGAAGTTCGGCGTCGTGACGATATTTACCAGCAATACCAGCGCAAGGCAGAAAATCGGGAGAAACAGCCTCTGCGAGGTAATTTTTTTGAACGTCATATTTTTCATAGCTACTGTCCTCCTGCAATGGTTGACATGATGTTGGACTGGTTCATCTCATCCTCGGAAAGTTCTCCTACCTTTGCACCATCACGCATAACGACCATGCGATCGCAGGTACGGAGCATCTCCTCGATCTCGGAAGAAATAAACACGACTGCCATGCCCTGTTCTGCCAGTTTTACGACCAGTTTCTGAATCTCTGTCTTGGTTCCGACGTCGATACCACGGGTCGGCTCGTCCAGAATCAGGAAATCCGGGTTTGTCAGAAGCCAGCGTCCGATGATTACCTTCTGCTGGTTGCCGCCGGAGAGTGATTTGATCGGTGTCTCACGGCTGGCGGTCTTAATCTGAAGCATATCAATGTATTTATCGGTAAATTCTTCCTGCTGCTTGCGGCTGAGCAGGTGGAACATACCACGTTTTGCCTGAAGGGCCATGATCAGGTTCTCACGCACGGACAGATCCGCGATGATACCCTCGTTTTTCCGATCCTCCGGCAGATATGCCATGCCGGCATTCATCGAAGTCAGCGGGTGGCGCGCCGCGATCGGTCTGCCCTTGACGCTCAGCTCGCCCTCATCCGGTTTTTCCGCTCCATAGAGGACACGAACCGTCTCAGAACGTCCCGAACCCAGAAGCCCGGTAAATCCGACAACTTCACCCTTGTGAATCACCAGATCAAACGGTTTTATGTATCCTTTCTTTCCGAGTCCCACCGCCTTGATGACGATGTCCTCTTCGCCGTGTTTCTCCTCACTCTTGGAATTCTTGATCGCTGCCAGATCATCGAAATCCTTTCCCATCATCTTGGCAACCAGCTGGACTCTCGGAAGCTCCGCCGTCGTAAATTGTCCTACCAGCTGCCCATTCCGAAGAACGGTGATCTTATCGCAGACTGCATACACCTGCTCCAGGAAATGGGTAACGAATATGATGCCGACGCCTTCGGATTTCAGGCGGCGCATCAGATTAAAGAGCTTTTCTACCTCCCCATCATCAAGGGAGGAGGTCGGTTCATCAAGAATCAATACCTTTGCCGACATATCGACTGCACGGGCGATCGCTACCATCTGCTGAATTGCAATCGAATAATTGTCGATCGTCTGTGTTACATCTGCATGTATGTCAAGGTCCTGCAGCAGTTTGCTGGCCTTTTTATTCATTGTTTTCCAGTCAATCAATCCGCCTTTTCGCGGTTCGCGTCCGATAAACAGATTCTCTGCAACCGTCAGGTTCGGACAGAGATTGACTTCCTGATACACGGTGCTGATGCCCCGGTTCTGTGCTTCCTGCGGGCTGCGGTTGATGATCGCATGATCGCAGCCGTCTATCATGATTTCCCCTGTTTCAAACTCCTCTACACCCGTCAGGACTTTGATCAGCGTGGATTTTCCTGCGCCATTTTCCCCCATCAGGGCATGAATTTCGCCTTTTTTTAAGGTAAAATCCACATTCTGCAGAGCTTTTACACCCGGGAATGTCTTATAAATATGCCTCATCTCAAGAACGGAATCCTTTTCCATAAAAGCTTTGCCTCCTTATTTTTTGAAAAAGAAAGCGCAGGGACGGAAACCTAAGCCTCCAGCCCCGCGCCTCCTGATTGCCAAGTGCCTGCCGTCCGCCGAAACCTCCGGTCTGACACTCATTCACTTACGGTCAAAAGCGATTGCCTGTCCGATTATTTACATTTAAAAATACCATTCAAAATCGAATTAGTAAGCTCTTGTCTTTAAGATTTCTTCCAGATCCATGCTTGTATCGAAGTATGCTTCGTCTACGTACTGAATCTTCTCAACCTCTTCGCCTTTTTCCAGCTTCTGGATGATTTCAGCTACACGCGGACCATGAAGCGGGTTGCACTCGAAGGTTGCGTTTAAGTCGCCAGCGATCATGGACTCGAAAGCTGCTTTTACAGAATCAAAACTTACAACGATGATGTCGCCGTCCGGACCACAGGTCTTGCCAGCTGCCTTGATAGCATCGATGGCGCCAAATGCCTCGTTATCATTCTCACAAATAACAACGTCGATGTCATCATAGCTCTTTAAGAAGGACTCCATAACTTCCTGTCCTTTTGCCTGTGTGAACTCACCAGACTGTCTGTCAAGCATCTTCCAGTTGGAGTGCTCTTTCAGCTTGTTGTCCATACCTTCTGTACGGCCAACCTGTGCGGATGCACCGATGGTACCCTGAATGGTAACCATGTTGATCTCTTCGTCTCCGCGTCCCTGTTTGTCTAAGTAATCAGCCAGCCATTCGCCGCAGGTCTCGCCTTCTTTTACGAAGTTTCCGCCTACCCATGCCTCATACAGGCTGTCATCGGAAAGCTGCATCTGACGGTCAGAAAGGATAACCGGGATACCAGCCTCTTTTGCTTCTTCCAGAACGGTCTCCCAGCCAGTCTCAACAACCGGAGCAACTACGATGTAGTCAACACCCTGCTGGATGAAAGAACGGATTGCCTTAATCTGATTTTCCTGTTTCTGCTGTGCATCGTCGAAAATCAGTTTGTAACCATTTTCCTCAGTAAATGTAGATTTGAAAGATTCGGTGTTGGCTGTTCTCCAGTCAGACTCAGCACCAACCTGTGCATAACCTACGGTAATCAGATCGCCGTCTGCTGCCGCTTCTTTCTCTTCGCCCTCTTCTGCTGCCTCTGTATCAGCCGGAGCTGCTGCCTCCGTCTCTTTCTCAGCCGGATTGCTTGTACAAGCGGTCATGGATAACGCCATTGCTGCTGCTAAAGCTGCGGACACTAATCTTTTTCTCATACTGTTTCCTCCTTATAAGACCCAATATATTTGTTTTTGCGTATTTATTATAACAAAGTACCCCGCATCATGGATACGGGGCATCTTTGGAAAAAGGTATATTATTTTTTTGCGATGTTTGTCGTTTTCTGTGTTTTTCCGGGTATGTCTTTAAAAAATTACAATTTTTTTCGAAAAAGTTATGATTTTTTTTGATTTCCCAAATAAACCTTAAAGCAGGTGCCGATATTCTTTTCAGATTCAACCAGGATCTCAGCCTGATCGCCATAATACATCTGAATCCGCTGTGCCACATTATGTAACCCAAATCCGCCGCTGCCGATCGGGGCAAGTTCCTCTTCCGGCTCCAGTGTCAGCTTGGCGCGCACGGCGGCAAGCTCCGCCTCATCCATGCCAATCCCATCGTCCTCCACCTCAAAGACAAGCCCATTCCGATCCTCATAGCCGCGGAGCACAATGCATCCGCCGCCGCGCTTATTTTTGATACCGTGGTAGAGGGCATTTTCCACCAGCGGCTGCAGCAGCATTTTCAGCACAATCCGGTGCCGGATGGACGGCTCGATCTCGATCGAATAGTCGAGAATGTCCTCGTACCGGATCTTCTGAATCTTTAAATAGCTCCGGATGTGTGATTCTTCCTCCTCGATCGTGATGAAATCGCGCCCGCCCGATAAAACCGTGCGAAAAAAGTCGCTTAAATCCGTCGTCATCTCCACGACCTGGCGGTTGTTGCCGCCCTCTGCCATCCATACGATCGAATCAAGTGTATTATAGAGGAAATGGGGACTGATCTGCTCCTGGTGGAGGCGCAACTCCAGCTCCCGCAGGTTCTTCTGCTCCTGCCTCGTCTTATCAAGCAGCCGCCGGATGCGGTCGCTCATCTGGTTAAACGCCCGTGCCAGCACGTTGATCTCTTCCAATCCGCCCGTTCTCGCCCTCGCATTCAGGTTCCCGCGGCCGAGCTGTTCTGCCGTCCTCTGTAACTGCTGCAGCGGTTCCGTGATGGATTTCGTGATCGTAACTGCCAGAAACATACCGACCACCAGCACCACCAGAAGAAGTGCCAGATAGCTCTGCATCTGATCCGCCATCTGCACCTTCAGCTCTTTCTGAAGCTGCTCCATGTTGATCATCTCATAATAGGTATACTGCGTGATGTAATCCTGAATCATCGAGCACAGACCCTGGATGTCATTCTCCCAGATATTGACATTTTCATCGTAATATCCACCGGCGGCGGCATTTCCAATCATTTTATCCACTGCCCGCTCCAGGGAATCCAGACAGGAGAGGATACCTCTTATCTTGATATCACAGTCCGACCCCGGTTCCCGCTCGATCGTCGTTCCGAACGCCTGTCTCGCCGACGCAATCAGGCTGTGGGGATTCTTGACCACCGTCGCATACTTCGTCTCGCCCTCGACAATATCTCCATTTTCGAACTGTTCCGCGTCAATCAGCCCGATCATAACACGGTACATCGAATACTCCATATCCGATTTGAACTTTATGTTGTACTCATTCGCCGTCTTTAGATTCGCCAGAATCGCGTCATAGGAAGCAGAATAGGAAGCGATCATCTTCTGGAATCCGAGCGCCATGCCTGTCAATGGAATGGCGATCACGAAGAGGAGAAGGATCAGACGGGCGCGGAGAGAAAGAGGGCGATATGGACGGGCAACGGATAATGAATCAGCGCCCGGATCCTGATTTTTATTCAAATCTGCCATCTCTTCTGTTTTTCCAATCTGCCCCTGCTCCACTCCCATATCTTTCCTCCCTTTTTCAGTTATGTACTGACACTTTTCTTACTCCTGCCGCGTCTGGCTCGCCTTATACTCTTTCGGCGACTGTCCCATCGCTTTCTTGAACGCCGCGCTGAAATAGTGTGAATCGTTGTATCCCACCTGCTCTCCGATCTCGGAAGTCCGGTAGGAGGTACATTTCAAGAGCTCACATGCCCGTTCCATCCGCACCTGCGTCAGATACTCCACAAAGGACTGCCCCGTCTCCTGCTTGAAAATCGAGCTGAAATAGCTCGGACTGACGCCAATGTGCACGGCAATCCGGTTCAGTGACAGGTCGCTCTGGCTGAAATTTGCCCGGATATATTCCTTTGCATCCCGGATCACGCTGCCATAACGGTCGTTCGACGCCCGGTCACGCGCCTGCAGGGCAGCCGTAAACGCCTCGATCAGATAGGCTTTCGTCATCTCCACGCTCTCGATCACCTTCGGAACCCGTTTTATGTCAACCACGCTTTCCGGAACCTCCGGCGGCTCCGCTTTCAATTTCTTCAAAAACTCCTGCACACAGTAAAAAATATCCATCGTCATATACTGACGCAGCAAGAGCGATTTGTAATTATGTTCACCGATCGCTGCAAAATACTCCTCGACAAACGGACTGCACTCTTCGACTGAGCCGAGCTTTAAAAAATCGTTGATGAGCTTCCGGTCAACACCGCTGTAATCCGTTTTATCCAGAAATTCCGTATATTTTTCGTAGCTGACAAAATACCTCTCCAGAAGCTTTGATTTTTCCCGCTCTTCCCGGATCTCGTCCGCCGCCTTTTTCAACGCATCGATGAGTCCCGCCGAGGATACCGGCTTCAGCAGATAATCGCTGATTCCTATCTTGATCGCCTCTTTTGCATATTCAAATTCATTGTAGCCGCTGAGCACGATGATCCGCGTGCGCGGAAGCGCCTTTTTCACCAGACGGCTCAGCTCCAGCCCGTCCATAAACGGCATCTTGATATCCGTTACCAGAATATCCGGCTGTGCCTTCAATATCAGCGGATACGCGTACTCGCCGTCGCCCGCCTCCCCCGCAAATTCAAATCCGTGGCTCGCCCAGTCAATATTATCCCGTATACCGTGCCGGATGATCGCCTCATCCTCTACCAGAAACACCTTTACCATGGTTTTCCCCCCTGGACTCCATTTTTCTCTGTCCTTTTTATCCATTTGCCCGAATACACCCGTTTTTCATTTCCGTCCACACGCCATTTTGCCGACTGAAAATATTCACACCTTACTTCTTCTCACTCACTTCATACAAATCACTCCGCCGGTTTTCCAGCGACGGAATCTGCTTCCGTATCTTATCCAGATAATCTAAATCAATCTCCGCATAGGTGATCCCCGGTGCATCCTTTGACCGTGCAATCACCGTTCCCCACGGATCTGCCACCAGGCTGTTGCCGTATGCCGCATACGCCGGTTTCTGTCCAATCTGTCCCGGTGCCACAATGTAACAGCCGTTCTCGATCGCCCGCGCCCGCAGAAGAACCTCCCAGTGATCCTTTCCCGTCGGCATTGTAAAGCTCGCTGGAACAAAGATAACCTGCGCCCCGCGAAGCGCCATGAGCCGGTAAATCTCCGGAAAACGCACATCATAGCAGATCGACATTCCAAAAACGCCCAGCTCCGTCTCCACCGTCACAATCGAATCGCCCGGTTTGACCCGATCCGACTCCCGGTACGGCGTGCCGTCCGCCAGCGTGATGTCAAACATATGCAGTTTGCTGTATGTCGCCAGAATCTTCCCCTCCGGCGAAATCAGCACACTCGTATTTGCCGATCGTTTTTCCCCCGGAAGTGCCTGCGTGATACTGCCCCCGTGAATATAGACGCCGTGTTCCTTCGCTTTCGCGCAGAGGCGCTCGGTCGTGTACCCCGGAATTTCCTCGCGTCCGCCGCCTTCACCGATATTTTTGCCGATCAGATTCATCACCTCCGGGAAACAGATAAGCTTCGCCCCTTTTGCCGCCGCCTCGTCAATCCAGGCGCATGCCGTCTCCAGATTCTTTCCTTTATCATTCTGTGTATCCATCTGCATCAATGCCACTGTATATCTGCGTATCATAAATACCCCCTGTATCCTGTCTATAAGCGCTTTTCTCTCCACAATTACCTATATTTTATTATAGCATCTCTTTTCCACACGGGTCAACCAATGCAAGGCACGTATGCGCGAACAGTAACCCGGCTGTTACTGTACACGCATACGTGTCCAGTAACGGAATTTGCCGTGGCTTCGCATTTCAATACGGCAAATTCCTGCTGCCACCACGTTTTCTTACGGCACTTTCGGTTCCAAAAGTGCCTACCCGTGTACAGTAACCCGGCTTTTCACTTCCGCATATTATAAAGTAAGAATGTTTCAAGGAGCGTAACTGTCCCACTGATACACAGTTACCCAGGTATTTGCTTATGCCGCCCATTCTGGAAGTTTCCGGGCTTTCCTACTCCTACCACACGATATCCGGGGAGACGAAAGCCCTTTCTGATATATCATTTCAGGTAGAAACCGGCGAATTTATCGCCATTGTCGGACCGTCCGGCTGCGGAAAATCCACGCTGCTCTCCTTAATCAGCGGGCTCCTGCCGCCGGAAGAAGGTTCCATTCTTATAAATGGGGTTCCGCTCTCGAAAAGCCAGTGCCGCATCGGTTATATGCTGCAAAGCGACCAGCTTTTCGAGTGGAGGACGATCATCCAGAATGCTGCCCTCGGGCTGGAAATTCAGAAAAAAATGGATCATGCCGCGGAAGACCGCCTCCACCGGCTCTTAAAAATCTACGGACTGGAACAATTTGAGCATTCCCGCCCCTCCGAACTATCCGGTGGAATGCGCCAGCGCGCCGCCCTGATCCGGACACTGGCGCTAGAACCGGAGCTTCTGCTTCTCGACGAACCATTTTCGGCGCTCGATTATCAGACACGCTTAACCGTCTGCGACGATATCAGCACCATCATCCGGGAGCGCCGCAAAACAGCGATTCTGATCACCCACGACCTCTCCGAAGCCGTGAGTGCCGCCGACCGCATCCTGGTTCTGACTAAACGCCCCGGAACCATCTGCCGCATCCTGCCGGTTACCTTCCCGCTGTCCGCTAACCGACCGCTGGAACGCCGGAATGATCCGGCTTTTTCTCTTTATTTCAATGAACTATGGAAGACACTGCAAGGGGAGGGCAAAAAGTATGAAATGTAAGAAAGAGTCCACCGCCCAGAAAGCCTACCTCCGCCGCCAGCTCCATCGGCGCCGTCTGGTTCTCTTCTGCCGGATTTTCTTATTCGTTTTCTTTTTAATATGCTGGGAAATGAGCGCCCGACTGGGGCTCATCGACGCGTTTATTTTCAGTTCCCCGTCACGCACCGTGCGCTGTTTCCTGCGGATGATGCAGGACAAAAGCATCCTCATCCACACCGGCGTGACGCTCTATGAAACGCTGATCAGCTTTACACTGGTCATCCTCTGCGGGCTGATCGGCGCGGTTCTCCTCTGGTCGAGCCGGAATCTTTCAGAGATTCTGGAGCCGTATCTCGTCATGCTCAACAGTCTGCCGAAATCCGCCCTCGCCCCGATTCTCATCGTCTGGCTTGGGAGCAACATCCGCACGATCATCGTTGCCTCCATCTCGGTCGCTGTCTTCGGCTCGATCCTGACACTCCACAACGGATTTTCCTCGATAGATACCGACCAGATCAAATTAATCCGGTCCCTCGGAGGAAACCGGATTCATATTTTAACCAAAGTCCTGCTGCCAGGCTCAATCCCGCTGATTCTCGCCAACATGAAGGTCAACATCGGTCTCTGCCTGGTCGGCGTCATCATCGGTGAATTTCTCGCTGCCAAACAGGGACTCGGATATCTGATCATCTACGGCTCACAGGTATTCCAGATGGATATGGTTGTGATGAGTATTATTCTTTTATGTATTATGTCTGCGGCGCTATATCAAGGAGTAGGAATACTGGGAAAATTCCTACAGCAGCAATATCACCAGCATTAAAGCAATCTGTCCACTGCTTCACGTTTGCTGTTCTTAAGCGCCTGCATTTTTCCGCATCCTGTTCCCGCCAAAGCCTGTTTCCTGCCGCTTTTCTTTCCTGCATCTTGTAGAAAACTTGCAGGGAACAGACTTTACAGCTTCTGCTCCTTCTCCAGCTTCTCTGCTTCTTCCATCTCCTCTGCCGCCTCGACTGCCGTCTCCTCCGGAGTCTCGCTTTCAAGCGGAGCCGTACCGACCGCGATAAAGGTTCTCGCAGCCGCCAATGGCAAAAAGCCTACATAGGCGCTGTAGATGCCGAACTGACCGACCGCCCACGCTCCGAGTACCACGCCCAGGAAAAAGCTGATGACCGTATAGGTATAAAGAATTGCTTTTCTCTTAAATTCCTTATCCTTTGTCAGACCGTACTGCAGCCAGCCAAGCACCGACTGTTTGAAGTTGTTCGTCATAAAGATCGTCGCGCTGTTAAATCCGTCGGCACCGGAATAGACGCCCCACTGAAATGCGGATGCAAAGAAAATCGGATAAATTCCGACCAGCGCCGGTTCAAGCGGCAGCATCGACGCCAGTGCCAGCGCAGCCGCATCCACCCAGAGGGCAAGTTTCCGCATGTTTATCTTCGTAAAGTTCGTGAGCAGATATGCGGATGCCACGCCCAGTCCAAACAGCACCAGCGCAGCCAGGCGCAGAAGGACGTTAAACCATTCCATCGATACCAGTTCCGCTCCCATCTCCATCAGGTTGCCTGTCTGAGCGGAGCCAAAGTTTCCGGCATGAAGCAAAATCGCATAGGCTCCGAGAAATCCCCCGACCAGGGATATATTCCAATGAAGGATCGCATCCAGACGATCCCGAATCACTTTCTGTACCATACCATTACCGCCTTTCGCGGTTGATTGTATCGCGCGGCGGCTGGATCGTCAATGACAATTTACAAAAAATTACCATTTCTATCATAGACATTATCTATATAATGGCAAAAAAATCACTCCGGATAGTCTCCCAAAAAAACTGTCCGAAGTGTTTTTTCTATCTCCTTTAATCATGCACCGCACAAGTAAAAAGCATGTCCCGGTTAATGGTTTTATAAAACATCTCCCGTATTTCTTCCGGATCACTGGTTTGTCCCAGAATCCACATTAATTTTGTCACAACCGCTTCCAGCGTCATATCATAGGCCTCCAAGAGTTCAAATTCCTTTTTAATGCTTTTTCCCACCTCGTAGACTGACATATTGCTGCCCTCATTGGTTACCTGAGTGGTCATGACAACTGTTTTTCCGGTCCGCACCAGATCTTCAATGGATTTATGAAAATCACCCGAATCATAAGTTGGAATGCCTCCGACACCGAAGGACTCCAAAATCACCGCATCACAGTGTTCTGCCATGTAATCCAGCACGCCGGAATCCATGGCCGGTATCAGCTTCAAAAGGCCCACTTTCGGATTCAATGAATGATAAAACCTCACCGGTTCTTTCATCTGCTCTTTATCATCCAGATAGAAAATAATATGCCCATCTAGGATGGCTGCAATATAAGGGAAATTGATACTGGAAAAGGCATTGTAGCTCTTCGTTTTTTCTTTTTTTCCTCTGGTTCCGGCAATCACCTTGCCGTCAAAGACAATCGTTACACCATATGCCTTATCGCAGCTGGCGAACCGCAGACTGTCTGAAAGATTTGTTCTGGCATCGGTGATTTCCAAATCAATCGGCTTCTGTGCGCCGGTCACAACGATAGGTTTTCTCGAATTCTGCACCAGATAAGAAAGCGCTGCCGCCGTATAAGCCATGGTATCGGTTCCATGGCAGACCACAAATCCATCATAATCTTCATAGTATTTTTCAATGGTCTCTGCAATCATCAGCCAGTAACGCGGCTGCATATTCGTACTGTCAATATTAATCACCTGCAGCGAATCCACCTTACAAAACTCTTTTGTATCCGGAACATACCTAAGCAATTCTTCCGATGTAAGAAGGGGCTTGAGCCCATCCTCACTGCTTTTACAGGCAATCGTGCCTCCCGTTCCAACCATTAAAATTCGCTTTAATACCCTGTCTTTTACTAAACTACTCATTGATTCCTTATTTCATCGGCAATTCTCTTCCCTGTCTCAGACTCCGCAATTCCTCCTAATGCAGTTTCCCGAAGTTCTCTTGGCAGTTGCTTCCCTACTCTGTACATAGCCTCAATTGCCTCATCTGCCGGAACCGGACACACCGTATCTGCCAGTGCCAAATCTGCACTGACAATGGCATTCACCGCCTGAGACGCATTTCTCTGTGCACATGGTATCTGAACTAATCCTGCAATCGGATCACAGACCAATCCCATCACATTAATCAATGCCAATGACACCGCTGCTGCCTGCTGTCTGCAGGTTCCACCTGCCAGATACACTACGGCTGCAGCTGCCATAGCAGCCGCCACTCCACATTCTGCCTGACATCCTCCCTCCGCTCCTGCAACAGTGGCATTTTTCACTACCACCGCTCCAATTCCGGAAGCAATGAGAAGTCCTTCTAGGATCTTTCTCTTAGATAGATTCCACTCTTCTTCCATCGTAACCAGAACGGCTGGAAGAATTCCGCACGAGCCTGCAGTCGGGGCCGCACAAATCTTACCCATCGCCGCATTCGTCTCACTTAACGAAATGGCACGTGCCATCATTTTATTGATACCCACCCCACACAGACTATTTCCGTTTTCTGCATAGCTGAACTGGCGCTCCGCCATACCGGTGATCATTGTTTTCCGAAGGCGTTTTCCAGATTCACCAAGTGCCGCTGTCGTTCCATTTTTCATGATGTCATATCGATTCTCCAGCTCTTTCCAGACATCATCCTCACATTTATCCGTACAACGCATCTCATCTTCAAGAATCTCCATCCACATCGGCTGATTTCGTTCCTCGGCTGTACGGCACAAATCCTCAATTGTATTATACACCTCTGCCTTCCCCACTTTCTTCTATATTCTACTGCATATTCCTGGCACATATCTTAGGTCGTTACTGTTCACGCATACGTGCCCAGTAACCTTAGGCCTTCCTGCCGAAAGTTATATCTGTACTGCCTGTACACTCAATACATCCGGAATCCGGCGAAGACGTTCAAGAATTTTATCATCCACCGACTCATCCACCTCTATAATGCTCAGTGCATGCTCTCCTTTCGTATTTCTCGTCAGCTTCAGAGTTCCTACATTCATGTCTTCGTCCAAAAGAACGCTGGTAATCTGATGAATCATGCCTTTTCGATCCATGTGACTAATCACAATTGCAGGCAACTCAGCTGAAAGATCAATCCGGCAGCCATTTAAATCATTAATCATGATACGACCACCTCCAATAGACGATCCTACCATACAAAGAACCTGCTCCTCTCCATCAAAAAGGCGAATTTCTACTGCATTTTCATGAACTCCCTCCATCTGCTTTTCAAAAAATTTCCATGTGAGTCCTTGTTCAGCAGCAATCTGGAACGCGTCGGGAATCCGCCCGTCTTCCGGACTCATACCAATAATACCCGCAAGTAATGCCAGATCAGTTCCATGTCCGCGATATGTTTTCGCAAACGATCCATGTAAGCCAAATTCTGCTCTGTTAAACGTTTTTCCGCAAAGTGCGCGGGCAGCCCCTCCCAATCTTGCAGCCCCTGCTGTATGGGAACTGGACGGTCCTATCATAACCGGTCCTATCACATCCATAATACTAATATCCATCTTTCTCCTCCTAATAGTCAGAGTGCATTAACGTCTTTCTGCCGTCATCCGTTCCAGATAAAGAAGTGTTCCTAGCGATGATATTTCATTCAATGATAAATCGCTCCCCATTTCCATATACTGTACTGCTTTTTCAATTCTATATTTTACGGAATTAACATGAATTCCCAAAAGCTGTGATACTTCTTTAATACTGCGAAGAACCAGATAAAGGCGAAGTGTGTTCAAAAAAATTATCACTTCATCTGAATATTTGATTTTTAATTGATCCGCCGAATACAAAAGAACTTTCTGTTCCCTCGGCGCATTCGTAAGCAGGTAAAGTAAAGAAAGCTCATCCATACTGTAAAGCCCCTTCAAAAACAGAAGAGAATTCAATAAATTTTTTATTCGCATGATCTCTCGATGCAGTTCCTTATTTTTATATTTTCTTTGTGAAAACACAAACAGATTCGGTTTATTATCTTCTGACAACCTGCAATAAACATCATACGGCGATTTCATCCCTTCCTCTTCCGGAATTAACAAAATACAGTACTTCTGATTATAGTTACTTTCATACAAAATATACTTTCTGTCAAAGTTTAATTTCGATTTGTCAAAACTATCAAATCGCATGAACACTATGTATATTTTTGCTTTCCCGTAGTATGGTATTGCTGGTTCAATTTTTCGTATTTTACTGCCCTGAGAAATATTATCCAGTTCCCGAACTATATAAGGCGCCATCTGATGATATAGCTGAAGCATATTCTCCTGCACTGACCCCCGGCTCGGACAGCAGGCCACCATGCTGTTTTCTCCAAAATATACAACTGCCAGGCGTGAACTATCAATTCGAAGCATCATCGGCGATTGCATCGTATTCCCCTCATTCTGTCGTATCTTCTGAATCCGGGAAATCAAAAAAGCTACCGTAATTCCTTCTGTTCCATAACTGTAAACCGTCAATGCACTCATCACAATCGGAAGCTGCAAAATCTCACTCATTTTCCGGCACAGCATATCCGGATCTTTATTCACATGAAAATCAACAAAGGTCCCCAATGCCATATCCATCCAACTGCGTTCGATCGATTCCATGCTGTTGTTTGCGATGATGCTATATTCCGAAACCATATCTCCCCACCGAACAGTTACAGGAATATATAAAATCGGAAAACCACATTCATTTCCCAATTTCAATATCTCAGGATCTATCTCCTCATTTAGGTAACTTCCAGGCATTATCCCGATCCCAGCACATCGATGCTCGATCATCGCCTCAATCAGATGTATCCGGTTTTCTTTATTATCCGCCAGGCTCCAGAAACTCGTCAGATAAAAAATCCCCTCATCCAAATACTGAACAACCGCTGGATAGGTCTCTTCTAGAATCTCGAATCGTCGTATCACACGATACGCACCATTTCCTCCCGCTGCAATATAGCCTTCACGCATGGAAGGCAGATTCAATATATCAATTGCTCTTATCATTCTGCCAGCACCTCCGAGTCGTGTTATATAGCGATTAATTATACTACAAATTGCCCGAACCTGCACCTAAAATAAAGGTTAAAATCAACACATTACACAAACCCTCAAAAAAGGGGGATGCTGCAAATCTGCAGCACCCCCTTGCCTATTTTTCTATCCTGATCAATGACCTAACTGATGTGCCATTTCTACAATTTCAGGAGTAGGGCCAACAACTCTTCCTTCGTCAAGAATCTGAACACCATCTACCCATACGCTGCAGTTTAAGCAAATACCATCAGAATGGGTTGCTGCCGGGATACCACCCGGAATATCCGAAACAAGCTGAGGACCAACATTACCAAATCCCCACTCTGTACATCCCCATACTCGCTCATCTTCTACGATATCGCCATTGAGCATTGCATTCGGTCCAAAACCAAAGCTTCCATGCGCAACCAGATAAATCTGTTTGTCATTGAATGATTTCATCCATTCTGCATAAGCCTTTGCATCAGTTCCTTCGCCTTCAATCTTGGTAACATAACCCTTTTCAATAGTAAATGTAATCGGATTCTTTACAGCTCCCAGAGGCGGTGTGATAGTACCATCTACAACGATCGTTCCATTGATGCTGTCAAAGTTCGGAGACCAGCTAATCTGTCCTGGGAACATCTTAATTTCACCCTTACGTACATGTCCGTCTGCTGTCACATAAGCTCTACCCGGCTCATTATCGCATTCCAGGTGCATACCATTTGGAGATGTGATTACAAAATGTTTTCCAGCCTCACAGAAATCAGAGATTGCCATGATAAATTTGGTCAGAAGATTATTATCAACTTTACCAATATTACGAACCATCAGCTCCGGATTAACTCCGCACAGATTCATGTATCTTGGTCTATCTTCTGGATCCGCTACAATCTTATCATATGCAGTTGAATAGAAGATCCATTTATTGTTATACTCTACCCAGGCATCACATCCCTTGATAGCTGCCACTAACGGCTCAATCGGCATATCAATATCGCCGGCTTTTCCACAGTCTCTTGGTGTTGACATTTTCAGGACCAGCGGTTTTGCCCCAAGAGCAAAAGCAGCTTTTGCTGTTGCGTTTACAACGTCCATATTCGACTCTGTATCACACGTAATAGCAAGGGATTCTCCGGGCTGCAAATCAAACATATCATGAAGCAGCTTATAGCACGCATTCGTTAATTCTAATTCGTACATGTATGTGTACCTCCTATCATTTTATTGTTTTCTTATCCTACTCTTCGTATCTAGCCAACGCAGCCAGATAAATCTTTGTATCACGAACCAAGTTATCAATTACCACATATTCATTTGGTGTATGACACATATCATCCAGTGTAGACCAGATTACAGCAGGAATATTTTTCTCCCGGAGAATGGCGCCGCAGGTGCCGCCTCCGATACCACCGCAGTAGGCCTTTGTTCCCGTCTCCGAGATTGCCTCCATCAAGCTCCGTACTACCTTACTTTCCGGCGAGGTAGGCGGCGGTGCTACCACCCGGGTCAGATACTCCACATTCATGTTAATTCCCGGGTATTTTGCCTCATATTGCTTCATAAGTCCTTGGATAAACTCCATCACTTCATCCACTGAATAATCCGGTAAAATTCTTAAATCCATACAAAATACATCTTTTCCCGGCATGACATTAGGACTTTCCACATTGGCAAATTTTTGTGTCACCTCAAAGGTCGACATTGGTGGATTGAACATGGTGTCTACTTTATCATATCTCGTTTTAAGAGCATCCTCCAATTCAACACCAAATTTCATTCCTATATAACATGCATTGATACCCAGATGTGGCATCGCTGCATGAGATGTTTTTCCGTTTATTGTAAATTTAAGCCAAATCTGCGATTTTTCTGCAATTTCAACAAAAGAGCCATCCGCGCTGCCCCCATCCGGAACAATTGCCTCATCTTTCGGCTGAATGAGTCCTTTATCAAGAAGTGCCTTCATGCCAAAATCACTTCCAGTTTCTTCATCCGACGCATAATAGAAGCACAAATTCCTATCTATCTGGATATGTTCGGCAAACAACGCCTCGCATGCATACATGGTAGTAATCACTGACTGGCTGTTATCTTCACATCCAAGTCCATAGATTCTTCCATCCTTTACTGTAGGAGTAAAAGGATCCGTATCCCAGGCACTTAAATCTCCCGGACCTACGGTGTCCACATGGCTGATAAACCACAGAGAACGATCCGTAAGCTTAGTTCCGGGGATTGTCACAACTACGTTGAGGCGCACGCCTTCTTTGACATTTTCGTCCGGAACCTCGTATACCTCATAGGGGATCTGGCGCTTATCGAACCATCGCATGATCCACTGCATTCTTGCATATTCGCCGGTGCCTCCCATCTTCGGATTGACAGCAGGTATCGAACTCATCTCTATCATATCTGCAACCATCTGTTCCCGTTTTTCTGAAATCAGATTCTGCAATTTCTGAACATCCATCGTGTACCTCTCCGTAATTTATTACTTATTGATTAATGACCAAGCTGTCTTGCCAGCTCTACAAACTCTTCGGTCGGGCCGACCACCTTACCTTCATCAAGAACCTGCACACCATCAATCCAGAGGCTGCAGTTCAATGCAATACCGTCCGAATGAGAAGCTGCAGCAATTCCACCTTCCATATCAGATACCAGCTGCGGACCAACATTTCCGATACCCCATTCTGTACAGCCCCATACACGCTCATCTTCTACGATGTCGCCGTTAAGCTGTGCCATCGGTCCAAATCCAAGACCACTATGAGCCATCAGGAACATATTCGGATCATCGAAGCTCTCCAGCCATGCACGGAAGTTTTCAGCATCTCTTCCACCTTCAATTTTTTTGATATAGCCCTTCTCGATATAGAACTTAACCGGTCCCTGTAATGCTCCGATTGGCGGAGAAAGAGTTCCATCAACCACAAGCACGCCATTTACACTCTCAAAGTTCGGAGACCAGCTGATCTGACCTGGGAACATCTTAATATCATTCTTACGAACGAATCCATCCGCCGTTACATAATCACGACCCGGTTCATTATCACACTCCAAATCCGTTCCTGCCGGAGTTGTAAAGCGCATATGATGTCCTGCCTCACAGTAATCCGAGAATCCCTGGATAAACTTGTTCAGAAGAATGTTGTCTACTTTACCAATGTTGCGAACCAACAGTTCCGGATGAACACCGTTCTGATTCATATATCTCGGACGATTGTTCGGATCTTCTGTAATCTTGTCATAAACGGTGGAATAGAAGATCAGCTTATAGTTGAATTCTACCCAGGCATCACAAGCTTTAATACCATCAATCAGTGCTTTCATCGGCATATCTTTATCGCCAGCTTTTGCGCCTTCCGGTGCAGCGATCTTAAAGATAAGTGGCTTAGCTCCGAGAATCACTGCTGCTTGTGCAGTTGCTTCTACAATCTCATCACTGGACATTGTATCAGTTGTAATCGCAATTGTCTCTCCAGGTTTCAACATGAACATGTCGCGAAGCAGCTTCAAACAAGCATCGAGAACTTCATATTCTAACATAACACCCTCCATTCTATTGTCTCTTGGGACAATGTGTCTTTTTTATTCTTAATTCCCGGCATTCGGGAATCTCTGAATCACTATTTACATTTTCCACACAAATGGCATCGGACAAAGTGACCAGGTTCTACTTCCTGCATTTCAGGATCCACTTCCATACAGATTTTCTGCTTAAAGGCACATCTGGTGTGGAAACTACAGCCACTTGGAATATTAACAGGAGATGGAATTTCCCCTTCACTCTTCACTTTCTTTGGTTTCAATGCTTCTTCTTCCGGTGTAACAACCGGAATCGCCGAAAGCAGCATCTGTGTATATGGATGCATTGGTGCTTCATAGAACGTTTTTGTTGGAGCAATCTCACAAATCTTGCCCAAGTACATAATAGCAATCTTTGTGGATACGTTTCTCATAACACCCATATCATGTGTAATAAACATATATGTCAGCTTCTGCTCTTCCTTCAGCTTCATCAGCATATTCAGAATCTTCGCCTGAATAGAAACATCCAGAGAAGAAGTTGGCTCATCCAAAATAATAAATTTCGGATTGCTGCAAAGAGCTCTTGCAATTGATACCAGCTGACGCTCGCCGCCTCCGATGGAGTTCGGTGTCTTATACATGAAATCCGGCGGCAATTCTACCATCTGAAGAATTTCACGAATTTTGTCATCTATACCGTCTTTTGAAACTACATTGTGTACGCGAAGAGGAAGACTTAAAATCTGACGAACATCTTGATACGGATTCAGGGATGAGCCCGGATCCTGGAATACAATCTGTGCATACCGGCGAAAATCTTTGCTTCGTCCCTTTGTCTTATTCGTAATGGTCTGCCCGTTAAAAATGATCTCTCCATCCGTCTGACGGTACATTCCCATAACTGTATAGGCAATCGTACTTTTTCCAGAACCAGACTCACCGACCAGCCCCATAACCTCTCCTTCATTGATGGAAAAATTAACTCCGTCAACGGCACGGACAAAGCGATCTTTTCCAATGGGGAAATACTGCTTTAAATCTTTTGCAATCAATAATTCTTTTCCCATTACTCCGCCCCCTCCTTTTCCGTTTCTCCATCTGCATAGCGGAAACAGGCAACTTTATGTTCCGGTTCAATCTCCACTACTGGCGGACGTTTTTTCTTACATATTTCCATTGCGTATGGACATCTAGGTGCAAATCGACATCCTTCCGGAGGATTTACATAATCTGGTACATAACCGTAAATTCCTGCTGATAATCCGCCGCCTGAAAGCCTCGGTACACAGGAAAGAAGTCCCTGAGTATATGGATGAGACGGCGATTTAAACAAGTCTTCTGTCCGACACGTCTCCACAATATTTCCGCCATACATGATATAGATTCGGTCTACCAGTTCTCTGGCCACACCAAGAGAATGAGTAATCATAATCAATGAACGTTTTTTTTCTTCTACAAGCACTCGCAAAAGATGATGAATCTGATCCTGAATTGTAACATCCAGTGCTGTACACGGTTCATCTGCAATCAAGAGTTCCTTCGGTGTAACCAACGCTGATGCAATACAGACACGCTGCCTCATGCCTCCTGATAACTGATGTGGATAACTTGCCATAATACGATCCGGATCCGATAACATAACACTGGTAAGTGCCTGATGTGCTGCCTCCGTGATGGCTGTTTTATCATTCTTTTTATAAAGTCCGGAATACTTGATAATATCTGTCAGCTGCTGACCAATTGTAAATACTGGATTCAACGCTGACATAGGAGACTGAGAAATCATGGATATTCCGGTTCGTCGTAACTGTAAAAGTTCTGATTGCTTCATTTCCAGAACATTTTTTCCTGCAAAATCTATCTTGCCATCTGGAACATGGATTAAATCCTTTCCCAGAACTCCCATTACTGTTTTCATTGTTGTTGTCTTGCCGCAGCCAGACTCACCAACCAGACCTATTTTCTCTCCTTTTCCTACCTGCAGATTGATATGATCAACCACTTTAGAATAACCGCGATAGGTACGATACCAAATGGAGAGGTCTTCAATATTTAAAATGTTTTCTCTCATCCTTAGTGTCCTCCCTTATCAAACATGTCGCGGATACCGTCTCCCAGGAAGTTAAAGCCTAAAATCATAAATGCAATACCAGCAGCTGGGAATACTGTCAGCCACCAGATATCCGGCATTAATGCAGCACCGTCAGAAATCATCTGTCCAAATGCCGGTGTAGGAGGCTGCTCACCCAAGCCAACGAAGCTTAGGGATGCTCCCATCAAAATAACCCAGCCTACATCCAGCGCCATTTTTGTAAAAATAGGAGACAGACAATTAGGAAGAATTTCTCTAAAGAGAATGTGCGCCTTGGAAGCTCCTATTAATTCTGCATTTTTAACAAAGTATTCTTCCGAAATAGATGATGCCTGGCTGTATACAAGTCGTGTATACCACGGCCACCACATAATTGTTACTGCGAGCATGGAGTTCATCATGTTCGGTTCCAGAATCGAAGCTACACACAGTGCCAGAATCAGAGACGGTACAGAAAGGAATACGTCCGAGATTCTCATGATAACTGCATCTATCTTAGTTCCATGATAATATCCGGCCAAAAGTCCAAGTACCGTTCCTACCGGAACAGAAATAGCCAGAACAACGATACTCATAATCAGTGCACCGCGGAAACTGAAGATAACTCGCGAAAAAACGTCACGTCCCATCTGATCAGTTCCAAATAAGTAGTCCTTACAAGGCGGAAGGCTGGCATTTGCGTAATCAACAAAACTACCGATGCTTTCCGGATGCGGAACAATTACTTCTGCAAAAATTGCGAAGAAAAACGAAAGCAATACAAGCACAAGTCCAAATACTGACAGTTTATTGCGACTGAATTTGTATTTATAAATTCGAAGATTCTCTCTTGTGGATGGAGATAGAAGCGGTTTACGAGCCGCTTTTGTTTCACCTTGCGTACTCATTACTTACTTCCTCCCTTCCGCATTCTAGGATCCAGAGCAGCCACAATCAGGTCTACCACCAGATTCACTACAAAAAATGTAATACCGATAATCAAAACAACCGCACATATAGCATTTAAATCCTTAAACAACATTGCATTAATTCCATATCTGGAAATACCAGGCCAGTTGAAAATACGCTCTACCAGGAATGCATTTCCCATCAAAGACGCAAAGTCCATACCCATGGTCGTAATTGCCGAGGTTGCTGACGGTTTCAGAAGATACTTCCTGATCAACAGGTTCGGAGGAAGTCCATGTCCCGTAGAAACTGCCATATATTCTTTGGCTGAGTTATCAACCAGAGAAGAGCGAAGGATTCTGGCATCCTGAACCATCGGCGGTACGGCAAGTGCAAGTGCCGGAAGAAGCAAATGTAAAAATGCATCCCAGGCCACTGTGAAATCACCTGCCAGCAACGCATCCAGCACAAAAAATCCAGTTACCGTTTTCGGAGCTACCAGTGTTGTGCTTAACCGTCCCAAAACCGGAATTGCCTGTAATTTATATCCAAACAGAAGCAAAAGCAGAATTCCGATTACGAATGCCGGAAGTGCTACTCCGATATAAGACAGAACTCGAATCAAACCATCTACCCATGTATTCTTGTATTTACCAGCCAGAAGTCCAAGAATAAATGTTCCGATTACCATAAATACACCAGCCATGATAATCAATTCCAATGTTGCTGGAAGAAACTGTGCCACGTCCATGGCTACCGGTCTCTTAGTTACAAAAGAGTTTCCAAAATTTCCTGTTACTGCACTAGTGAGCCATTTTACATATTGAACCGGGAACGGATCATAGAGGTTCATCTCCATGCGAAGCGCTTCTTTAGCTGCCTCAGTGGCTCTGGCTCCCAGAGCGATGGTAGCTACATCACCGGGAACAACTCTGGCAATGGTAAATATCAATAATGATGTTCCAAACAATACCAGGATTCCCATCAATAGCCGTTTTATTATGTATTTAATCACTACGCTTCACCTCTTATTGTCTGCAAAAAGGATGCTGCAAAATCATATATTCAGATTATAAACATGTTTTATTTTGCAGCAGAGCCTTTCACAAATCTTACTTTTGATCCAGATTATACTCAAATTCAGAGTAAACCTGACTATAACCATTTACACACTGTGGAACGCCACCCTGCTCTACAAACGGCCAGGTAACATAAGAGCTCTGGTAAGCACATCTCTCTGAAAGGTCACAGAGCCAAGCACTCGGACAGACTTCATCAACAATATAGTTCTGGATATCTGCGTATTTTGCAAGACGCTCATCCGTATCTGTAGTTCCAAGTGCATCTTCAATCATATCGTTAACGGTTGAATCAGCTAACCACTCACCATTCTCCCAGGTTCCTTTTGTCTCATCTCCATAACGGCTCTGTAAATAGATACCTGCATCATCGAACGGCGGAGCAGAGTTGATAATTGTAATCTGCGGAGAAGTTTCTACTGAACCCATCTGATCAATCAGAGAAACCCACGGAGCTTTTGCAATTGTAATTGTCACTCCAATTTCTTTTGCTGCTGACTGCATCATCAGTGCAATCTTTTCAAGGTCAGATACATCCGAGTTAACAACAATTTCGATCGGATAGTTTGCATAATCATTTGCATATTTAGATGCTGCGATGTATTTCTTAGCCTGCTCAATATCAAATTTAAAAGCCTTTGTATCTACATGACCCATAACACCTGCTGGAACCGGACCGGTTGCCTTAACGGAATCTGGGAAAATAGAATTAAGGATCGTATCGTAATCAATTACGCAGTTCATCGCACGACGGAAATTAATATCATCCATCGGAGCTGCCTGTGTGTTCATGTATACATTATATTCCAGACCATTGCTGTATTTAGCAATCGAAATACCATCTATCTTGCTTAATGCAGACAATGTCTCAACACTCTGCCAGGTATCTGTGATATCCATCTCTTTATTGTTGATCATCGTTCGAACTGTGGTTGCTTCGGTGATAGCCATCTGTTTGAAAGCTTTCGGAGCTTTCTCATTCTCCCATCCCATAAACCAATCCGGATTCTGCTCAGCATAGAAATAATCCTGCTGTACCAGTTCAACTGCTTTATACGCACCCGAACCTGCATCATGTGTCAGGAGATAGGTTCTTCCGTAGTCACCATTCTCACCGTAATTTCCGGCTGACTGTGTATTTGTCTTTACTTCATCTTCATTCAGGATATACAAACGAACCAGAGCGTTAATAAATGGTCCATATGCCTGTTTCAGATGAAACTCAACTGTATAATCATCGACGGCTACTGTCGTTCCCGGCTCAACATAGCTTGTAAAAATATAAGCATATCCCTCACCAATCGTTAACAGACGATCCATCGAATACACAACGTCTGAAGCTGTTAACTCATCCCCATTATGGAATTTGATTCCTTTCTTCAAATTAAAGGTATAAGTAAGACCATCCTCACTGATTGTCCAATCTTCTGCCACTCTCGGGATAACGCCTTCATCCGCTTCATTTGACGGGAATATCAGTGTATCATAAATATTGATCGCTGCAATTAAGCTAGAACCAGTATTTACAATGGCCGGATCCAGATCCGGTGTACCGGACACACCAATCTTGATGCAGCTTTCCGCTTCCGCTACCCCCTGTCCGATTGCTGCCGCCTGGCTTCCTTCTGCACTACCTTGATTCCCACCGCCACATCCAGTTAAAAGCATAGCAAACATCGACGCTGCCAATACAACACTCAAAACACGTCTTTTTTTCATTTGGTCCTCCTTTACTGCTGAAACCTTTCGGTTTATCCCGCCAAAGAGACGTACATCTCATGGCATTTTCTTCTTTTTTGTGTTTATTTTCAGATTCGCTCATTGATATGTGATTATTATAGCAATTCACCCCTTCCTCTTTCAATTGTGTTCAACCACAAATTCATCTCATTTTTTTTGTTTCCAACAAACAGCCCGCCTTTACTGGGAGGACAGTTTCCGTCAAGGGCGGACAGTTTTAGCACTTGTACACGTGAAGCGGAGCGTTTTGTTTCATAGGAACATCCTATGAAACAAAAAAACAGCCCCTGCCACACGACAGGGACTGCCTTTTATATTTAGACTCTAGAAGTTAAGCTCTATATCTAATAATATGTAACGATTTGCATCCGATTATTTATCTTCTGCGATACGTTTTTTGTTGATGTCTTTCCACATCTCAACGTCTACGCCCTTCCAGCAAAGCTTATCCGGGTTGTAGTACGGGTCTTTCTTTGCTTTCATCTGCTCTTCGTAGTCTTTGTACAGTGCAAATACCTTCGGAGACAGAAGCAGTACAACTAACATGTTGATCCATGTAGATCCACCAAGTGCAAGGTCGGAAAGATTCCAAGCCAGACCGGAATCGATATTGCCCCAGATGAAGATAAGGATAGGCATAACAATCTGCATAATTCTGATAACTACTTTACGGGTAGCTGCTTTATCATCGCCCTGGAACAGGTAAAGAACCGAAGTCTCGCCCTCGTAATAGTAGCTGATTAAGCATGTAAAGGAGAACAGAGCCAGCATGATAGCAATGAACAGAGGAGCAATACTTCCCATAACGGTGCTGCAGGCATTCTGAACGAAGATAACGCCATATGTTCCATCTGCTGCTAACTGAGCCATCTGATCGTGCATTGCACCGGTACCACCGATGTAACCAAACTGTGTATTGTAGCATCCGCTTAAGAGCATCATCAGACCAGAAGCGGTACATACGATAACGGTATCCAGCCAAACACCAGCTGCGTTTGCCATACCCTGTTTAATCGGGTGGCTGGTCTCTGCTGCTGCTGCGGTCGGCATGGACTCACCCATACCAGATGCAGATGAGAATGTGCCTCGTTTAACACCCTGCTGGATAGCGATACCAACGCCGCCGCCCAGAAGAGCTTCTTTGGAACCAAATGCACAGGATACAACCTGAGCGATAACGCTCGGAATCTGACCTGCGTTTGCGATTAAGATAACAACGGTTGCAATCAGGTAAATGCCTACCATCGGCGGAACCAGCATAGATGCTACAGAACTGATTCGTTTAACACCACCCATAACTACAACTGCCATAGCCAGTGCGATAACCAGAGCCGTAATCCACATCGGAATACCTAAAGCGTTCTTAAATCCATCGCAGATTGTATAGGTAGCTGCTGCCGGCATGAATAATACAACGCCCAGTCCGAAGAATGCTGCATAGAAGGTACCATAAGCTTTCCAGCCAAGACCTCTCTCAGCACAGTAAGCACCGCCGCTTCGATACTGACCATCGATACGGTTCTTATAAAGTACGGATAATGTACACTCAGTAAAACAAACAGCAGAGTTTGTCATACCAGCGATGATCATCCAGAAGAGTGCGCCAGGTCCGCCCATGTAAAGAGCTACGGCTACACCGGC
Source organism: Clostridium fessum (assembly GCF_027698965.1). Classification (NCBI taxonomy): domain Bacteria; kingdom Bacillati; phylum Bacillota; class Clostridia; order Eubacteriales; family Clostridiaceae; genus Clostridium; species Clostridium fessum. The sequence goes on along the minus strand of NZ_JAQEQF010000013.1, from coordinate 29,835 downwards.
TACGTTACCGGTACCAACACGCATCGCCATGGTTGTACAGAAGGATGCGAATGAAGAAATACCGGATTCAGACTCCGACTTATCAATGATTCGGCTCCACATATCTTTAAAATGAACAAACTGGAAAAAGCCGAGACGGATTGTAAAGTATAAACCACTGCCAACAATCAGAACTAACATTCCAACGCCCCAAATGGGTCCGTTCAACATATTGACGATGTTGTTAATTGCTTCCATATAAAGTTCCCCCTTTATTTGATGTAGTGCCGCGCGCTGGCTAAGCAAGTTTTTCAATTCGCTCAAAAAACTTCTTGCTTTTGAAAAAATTATATCACTAAAGTGAAATTTGTTCAACAAAATTATTTGAATTTATTATGCAGAATTTTCATGATATAGCGTAGGATCATGAATTCATCTGTTTTTTTCATGAAATAAATTGCACTTTTTCGGGCGTCAATTAGTATAAATGCACAAGATATCATGATATTTTGTCTACAACTGCACCATTTTCCGTTAGACTCCCGTTCGGAATTTTGTCCATTTTCTTTCGGAGTTTCATGAATTTTGTTTACCATTTGTTTATTTTTTAACCTTTTGTGTGTTTCATTTAAATGAAATTTTTATGTTGTATTTGAGATCGTGGGCATATTTCTATCTTTTTCTCCCATTTCTTTCACGAATATGATATACTAGGGACACTTGGCAGAGCCATCGGAATGAATGTCCGCCGCACACGCACCCATGTAATCCGCCCGGATATTCCGTATGAATCAGATTCGTATTCTACATAATTCTTACAAATCTTCTCATCCTCCTTTGGTATCTGTCAGCTCTGTACATTTTATGAATCAGACCGAACGCTTATTACGAAAATGGAGGGAGTATTTTTTGGATCTCAAAGATATGCGGCTTTTTTTAGCCATTGCAGAAGAAAATAACCTGACGCGTGCCGCCCAGAAAAACGGTTACACGCAGTCGGCGGCAAGCCATATGCTGCGAAATATTGAAACAGAACTCGGGTTTTCCCTGTTTTCGCGTTCCCAGAGAGGACTTGCCCTGACGCGGAACGGCGAGGCACTGCTTTCCCCGATCCGGCGGACGCTGGCGGCGGCGGAATATTTTGATCAGACAGCTGCCTCCATCCGGGGTGTCCAGACCGGGCACATCCGGATCGGCGCTTACTTAAGCGCTTCCGTCCAATGGCTGCCGCCCGCCCTCAAAAAGTTTCTTACCGATTACCCGGATATGACCGTTGAAGTGCTGGAGGGGTGTTCACAGGAGATTGAAGGATGGCTGGAAAATAGCTCCATCGATTTCGGCATCGTCGGCCCCCACCCGGACGGAAAGATGGACTGGCTTCCCCTGAAAAAAGAACCCTACCTGGCTGTCTGCGCGAACGATTCCCCTTATGCTGAATATGAGCGCTTTGACTTAAAGGATCTCCCCAAGGTTTCTTATATAGAAGAAAAAGGTGAAAATGACCTGCTGCGCCAGTTCCAGCAGCTCGGCATCACACCGCCAAAGCCGTCGTTTACCTCGCAGAACACCTACTCCATGCTCGCGATGGTCAGCCACAACCTGGGCGTCTGCATCCTGCCGGAGCTGGTCGTCCGTGATATTTCTAAAAATGTTGTCCGGCTGCCGCTCAATCCGCCGATGGAGCGCGTGCTCGGTGTCCGGATTCCGTCAGCAAAAAAAGCGTCCCCAGCTGCCAGCCTGCTGATCGCGCAGCTGCAGCGGACGGTGTTTGAGTTAGAAGGGCCACTTTTATAGTCAGATGCTTTTTAGAAACTTAAGATGAAAGTTTTGGGAAAAGAGGAGTCATTCGAATATGAATTTTCAATCAATGGAATATTTTGCCGCGGTTGCGAAAAACCGCAGCTTCACTAGGGCCGCCGATGCGCTGCATATTACCCAGCAGACATTAAGCGCCCATATCGCCGGAATCGAGCGGGAGCTTGGATGTCCGCTCCTAATCCGTCACATCCCGCTGGAGCTTACCTATGCGGGGGAGGTATTTCTGCGCTATGCAACGGAATTTAATACAAAATATGACTGTATGCTTCACGAATTTGGCGATATTTTAAATAACCAGACAGGAAAACTGCGGATCGGCATCGCATTCACGCGCGGACACGCCATCATGCCGGAGCTGATCGCCGCCTTTCAAAAGGAATATCCCGGCGTGGATGTGGAACTCGTCGAATCTTCCAACGATGTGCTGCAAAAATACCTGCTGGACGGCACAATTGATCTGGCGATCGCCAATTTTTCAGTTCGCATTCCCGGCATCATTCTGCGGGATTTCTATGAGGAAGAGATGGTTCTCATCGTCTCCACTGCCCTGCTGCAGAACATTTACGGCAAACAGACCGAAGCCATTATCCAGGAAGTCAGCCGCCATCACCGCTACTCCCTTCTGGCTCCATGTCCGTTTCTCCTAAACCGTGAACATGATCTAGTCGGACGCATCGGGCGGAATATCCTCGCGACAGACAACTTCGTCCCCTCGGTTCATGCCTGCTCTGACAACATCGCTACCCTGCTTGCCCTCTGCGCGATGGGAAAAGGTGCCTGCATCAGCCCAAAAAACCTCGCATTTTCTATTCTCAGCAAGGAACAGCTGGATACACTCCATGTCTTTACGCTCGGGGAAGAAGCGCGGTACCCGATCAAATTTGCGTGGCTGGAACAGAGCTATGAGTGGAATATGATTTCACGGTTTATTGAATCGTCGCTGAAATGCACTCATTAAAAACAGGGGAGACAGCCTCACACACACCGCTGTCTCCCCTGTTTATTCCCCAAATGGTCCCTGTGCGCCTCGGCGCACGCCTCTTATTCATCTACCAATGTAATCTGTACCCTTTTCCCCATCGCCGCTGCGATCTTTACCATAAAATCCAGCGACGGATTGTAGCTGCCGCTCTCGAAGCGGGTGATATTCGGCTGGGAAATCCCCGCCTTTCTGCCAAGCTCCGTCTGTGTCATGCCGTTTAACTTACGGTTCTGCTTAAATCCCTCGATCGTCGCCTCCCGCGCCTCCTGCTGCCAGCGCTCCATCCACTGTCTGTATTCCGCATCCGTCTGAAACGTCTCCGGAATCCTGTTTGCGTTTTTCATTGTGCTACCTTCTCCTTTTCGAATCTGCTCTGCCGCGGCGCCACCCTCCCAAAGCTCGCCGCTGCCGTCCTCTATAGAATACCATCTTTCCACCCTATAAATCAAGGTATTTCCCTGTAACGGTCCACCGGCAATTACTTTAGATCGCCTTTTCCCCTAAAACATACGATTCGCGCGCTCTGCCACTTGAAAGCAATGCCTCTCTTCTGGTATAATAGATGGACTTATGCAAACATCTGCCTGACCGCTTCCAATCGGCGGACTCCCAGATATTTGCGGCAAATCTTATATAATGTTTGAGGAGTTACAATTTCATGGAAAAAAGAGAATCTTTCAACAGTAAGTGGGGCTTCATCCTCGCCTGTATCGGCTCAGCGGTCGGTATGGGAAATCTCTGGATGTTTCCCACCCGCGTCTCCCTGTACGGCGGCGGCTCGTTCCTGATCCCGTACTTTATCTTCGTCGCCCTGATCGGCTCCACGGGTGTCATCGGGGAAATGTGCCTGGGACGCGGCACCCGCTCCGGTCCAATCGACGCGTTCGGCGCTGCCTGCGAGACACGCGGCAGGCGCAAACTAGGTGACGCGCTCGGTTTCATCCCGGCAGCCGGTTCCCTCGCGATGGCGATCGGCTATACCGTCGTCATGGGCTGGATCCTAAAATATGCCATCGGAGCCTTTACCGGTGCCACGCTTGCCCCGGCCGACACAGACGGTTTTGCCTCTGCTTTCGGCTCGATGGCGTCCGCATTTGGAAACAATGGCTGGCAGCTTGCCGCCCTCTTCTTCTGCATTCTGATTCTGATGTTCGGCGTCGGAAGCGGAATCGAGAACGCCAACAAGCTGATGATGCCGGTATTCTTCATCCTGTTTGTCTTTTTAGGCATCTACGTAGCATTCCAGCCGGGTGCGATGCAGGGTTACCGCTACATTTTCCGCATCGATCCTGAGATCCTCGCAGACCCAAAAACATGGATTTTCGCACTGGGGCAGGCATTTTTCTCCCTGTCCGTCGCCGGAAATGGAACCTTAATCTACGGTTCCTACCTCTCCGATGAGGAAAACATCCCGGCATCTGCCGCGCGGGTTGCCCTGTTTGATACGATCGCCGCGATTCTCGCCGCCCTCGTCATCATCCCGGCAATGGCAACCACCGGTGCAAAACTTGATCAGGGTGGTCCGGGACTTCTCTTCATCTACCTCCCGAACCTCATCCGCTCAATGCCGGGCGGTACGTTGATCGCGATCATTTTCTTCGTAGCCGTTCTCTTCGCCGGGATGACCTCCCTGCTCAACCTCTACGAAGCACCGATCGCCACCGTCCAGGAAAAACTCCACCTTGGCCGCGTCCCTGCCTGCGCGGTTATCGGTATCATCGGAGCTGCCGTCTCCCTGTTAATCCAGGGCATCGTCTCCGACTGGATGGACGTTCTCTCCATCTACATCTGCCCCCTCGGTGCCGGACTCGCCGGAATCATGTTCTTCTGGGTATTCGGAAAAGACTATGCAGAAACGCAGGTCAACAAAGGCCGCGAAAAGAAATTTTCAAAATGGTTTGTACCGGTGTGCCGCTATATTTATATTCCGGTATGTGTGCTGGTATTAATATTAGGCATCGCATTGGGCGGTATTGGATGATATTGGACGATATAAAAAAATGATTGACAAATCTCATTTCCGCGCTATAATAAGAACTATCATTTAAAACCCACAAAACAAGTAGGAAATATATTTTTATAACCGTTTATGAATTTTAAGGAAAGGAGGAAACCCTCATGAGAACATCTTATTCAGTTATGTCTGCTATGTGTTGTTGTATGGAGTGTATGTGCTGCTGTTGCTGTGACACTCTTACTTTTGTTGTGCAGACAGATAACTGGATGATATCTTCATGAGGTTTTTCTCATCTTGCTTTCACTGGAAAGTGATAGATACAATCCAATTTAGGAGGTCTGGACAACCAGACCTCCTTTTTTGTACCCATTTATATTTCAATATGCAAAATTGAATATTTATATTGCATCCAGATATATCATTCGTATAAAAAACGCGACACATACAGAAGTCATTTTTCAGGAATTATCCCTTAAAAATGTGCTTCCCCAGATAAACAAAGTTAAAGGAGACCAGAAATGATTCGATTTGAACATTTAAGTAAAACATTCCAGACGAAAGACGGTGCATTTGAAGCACTGAAGGATGTGTCCTTCGAAATCGAAAAGGGCGATATCTACGGCGTCATCGGTTATAGCGGTGCCGGAAAATCCACCCTGATCCGAATGGTAAACGCCCTAGAAAGACCGACTTCCGGAAAGATTTTCGTCGAAGATAAGGACATTGGAAGCCTGAGTGCAAAAGAGCTTCGCAGCCTCCGAAAGGGAATCGGAATGATTTTCCAGCAGTTCAACCTCCTGGAATCCAAGACAATTTACGACAACGTCGCGATTGCCCTGAAACTAAACGGCACCCCCAAAAAAGACATCGAAGCGCGTGTGAATGAGCTGCTGGAGTTCGTCGAACTTTCCGATAAGAAGTCCTACTATCCGGGACAGCTCTCCGGCGGACAGAAACAGCGCGTCGGTATCGCAAGGGCACTTGCAAATAATCCGTCGATTCTTCTCTGCGATGAGGCGACCAGCGCCCTCGACCCGAAAACGACCGATTCCATTCTCGATTTGCTAAAGAAGATTAATGAAACTCTTCATATTACAATTGTGATTATCACACATGAGATGAATGTCATCCAGAAAATCTGTAATAAAGTCGCCGTCATGGATTTCGGTAAAGTCGTAGAAACGGGCTCTGTCATCCAGGTTTTCTCAGACCCGCAGTCCGATATCGCCAAACGGTTTGTCGGCAATCTCATCCACGACGTTATTCCGGAACCGCTCGTCGAGAGCATCCGCAGGGAAACGCGGAACAGCCGCCTGCTCCGCATCAAGCTGGAAAATACAGACAGCACCGAGCCGCTTCTCTGGGATATCAACCGGCGGTTTGAGGTGGAAACCAACATTCTCTACTCCACCATCAACGTCATTCAGGGCATCGTCGTCGGCATCATGCTCGTCCTCTTCATCGGAAGCGACGAGGAAATCAAAAAAGCCGAGCGCTACATTCTCGAATCAAACGAAGAATATAAGGAGGTTGTATTACCATGATTCAGCAGTATTTAGGCATTTCGCCGGACAAACTCATCAAGGCCGGTTGGGAAACCCTGTATATGGTCGGTTTTTCCCTGATTATCGGTTCCATCGTCGGATTTTTCATCGCTATTGTCTTATGGCTGACCCGCAAAGGCGGGCTCAAGGAAAATCCATTGCTTTACACGATTTTAAACGGTTTCATCAACATCATCCGAAGCACACCGTTTATCATCCTTCTGGTATGTGTAATGCCCTTTACGAAAATCATCGTCGGCACCCGGATCGGTACCAGGGCGGCTATCGTGCCGTTAGTTATCTATACCGCCCCATTTTTAGCAAGACTTCTTGAGACATCGCTTCTGGAAGTCGGCGGCGGCATCATCGAGGCAGCCCAGTCGATGGGAGCGACCACGTTCCAGATTATCGTTCATTTTGTACTTCCGGAAGCATTTGCTTCGGTTATCCTGGCTCTGACAACCGGAACCATCGCCCTCATCGGAGCAACTGCGATGGCTGGCTACATCGGAGGCGGCGGCATCGGAAACATCGCCCTGACCTACGGCTATCAGACCTTTAACTTCCCGCTAATGTTTGCGACCGTTTTCATCCTGATCGCATTTGTCTGGATCATCCAGAGTCTGGGAAACCGGCTGTCACAGAAGAGACGGACACATCAGTAACTTATAACTTATTTCTATTGAAGAAACTGCTAATTTAAATACACTTAAAAGAAAAAGGAGAACTCAATTATGAAAAATGTAAAAGCTTATGTAAGAACCACCCTGACCGCCGGTCTGATCCTCGCAGCTGCTGTTCTGGGAGGCTGCTCAAAGAGTGATGCTGGAAGCTCCGCTGCTGATACTGCAGCTGCTTCTTCCAGCGCTGAATCTGCTGCTTCCGCCGATGCTTCCAATTCTAATAAGAAGGAGCTCAAATACGGAAAAGCTGCCGGTCCGTACACTGTCTTATTTGAGGATGCCATCAAACCAATTCTGGAAAAAGAGGGCTATACACTCACCGAGGTTGATTTCTCTGACCTTCTCCAGAATGACCTTGCTTTAAATGACGGCGAGATCGATTTCAATGTAGAGCAGCATACCGCTTATGCCGAAAATTTCAACGAAGCCCAGAAGGGTAACCTGGTCCCGATTTCCCCGATTCCTACCGTTCCGGCTGCCATCTTTTCTGCCACCGAAACCTCTCTGGACGCCATTCATGACGGTGCCATAGTAGCCGTTCCGGACGATGCCGCCAACACAGCCCGCGCTTATGTACTCTTACAGAAAGCCGGATGGATCACCTTAAACCCGGATGTGGATCTCTCCACTGTCACCCAGGCAGACATCACGGAAAACCCTTACAACATCGAATTTACCGAAATGAACTCCACCAATATTCCAGCTGTTTTAGATGACTTTGATTATGCGGTTATCACCGGAAGTATTGTATACAATGCAGGAATCGATCCATCCACTGCCCTTCTTCAGGAAGACATTCTGCCGCATCTGATTCTGCAGGTCGTTGTAAAAGAGGAAAATAAAGATGCTCAGTGGGCAAAAGATATCGTTGCTGCTTACCACTCCGATGAATTCAAAGAATATTTAGACAAGAATAACAATGGTTTATGGTTTGTTCCGGAGAAACTGTTTAACTAATAGAAAACAGCATCAAAAGGCACCAGCAGGAAACAGGAGGATTTCACATGGCTCTCATTTTAGATAAAACCGAACAGAAAATTGTCGATATCATCGACGCACACCGCAACGAGATCATCGCATTTGCCAAAGATATCTACACCCATGCAGAGCTGGGTTATAAAGAATACAGAACTGCAGAAAAATTTGCTTCTTTCATGAAAAATCTGGGTCTTGAGACAAAGGAAGGATTGGCTGTCACCGGTGTCAAAGCCTACTTAAATGAAGAAGAGAAAAAGAATGTAAGTCTGGCTCTCATCGGGGAACTGGATGCGCTCCGCATCCCGGAACATAAATATGCCAATCCGGAGACTCAGGGAGCTCACTGCTGCGGACATCATGCCCAGCTGGCCGGTGTCATCGGTGCAGCCCTGGCTCTGACTCATGCAGATGTAAAAAAAGAGCTGGACGGACAGGTTGTATTCTTCGCCGTACCGGCAGAGGAATATGGTGAGATTGAATTCAAGAACTCCCTGACCGCCCAGGGAAAAATCAAATATGGCGGCGGAAAATGTGAACTCATCCGCATCGGTGCTTTTGATGATATCGACCTGGATATCGTCCACCACACCGGTGACAAGGATATCAGTGTGGGTTCCCACTCCAACAATGGTTTCGTCTCCAAGGTCATTCGTTATAAGGGACTGGCTGCCCACGCAGCCGGCGCCCCGCATCTGGGAGTCAATGCATTAAATGCAGCCTCCCTCGGACTTTCCGCCCTGGCTTACCAGCGTGAAACCTTCCGGGATGATGACCATGTCCGGATTCATCCCATTATCACAAAAGGCGGTAATCTCGTCAATGTAGTACCAGATGAGGTGGTAATCGAAACTCTGGTACGTGCCGCCAACAAGGATGCCATCGCAGATGCTGCTGCCAAAACGGACCGTGCCTTCAAAGCCGGTGCCATCGCCGTCGGTGCTGCCTGCGAAATCACCACTATGCCCGGATATCTTCCGGCTCTGAGTGAAAAAGCCGATGAATCAGTCCTGGCAGCCGCTGAGATTGCCGCACAAACCAGTGAAAAAGATTACCAGATCGTCCAGGAAGATACCCACGCCTACAGCGGCGGTTCCACCGATGTGGGGGATGTACAGCATCTGCAGCCGGTCCTTACCTTCAACACCGGCGGTAAAGTAAGCGGCCTCCACTCCGTTGATTTCGATATCGTGGATGAGGAACTTGCCTATGTGGTCACTGCAAAAATCTTCGCACTCTCCGCTTACCGCCTGCTTCGGGACGGGGCTGTGAAAGCAAAAGAAATTGTAGAGAATTATCAGCCCATCTTTACCAAAGAGGAGTATATCAAATATATGGATTCCTTTATTGGGACGGAGACGTATCAGTAAGATAACAGAAAAGAAGGACGGGAGGTACTTTTTACAGCACCTTCCGTCCATTTACAGTCAACTTAAAGGTCGTTCCCAGTATCTCCGCCGACTTCCGGCAAAGCATCATTCTTCCCAGGAAAATCTCGAAATAATCATACATGGAACATATCTTTTCATCTACCTGAAGATTCAGGGCAATAACTGAACGATCCTTTTCAATCTTAAGTTTGGACTCTGTTACCGCATAATTCACACGGTCGTGGATATCAAAAGCAGCTCTCTCTTTTTCACGAACACGGCTTCTTCGTACATCCGTCTTATCAGCGATAATCAGAGCTGCGGATATTACATCCTCCGGACTTCCGGTGGACTCATCATGGTTGCCGATGGCCGATATAATCGTAATCCGGTCATCCGGCGGCGTCCATTGGAAGAGCCAAGACAGCTTTCCAGGTGCATATAATCCTTTACTTCGTCCCAATTTACCACAAATCCGGCTCCGTGGGAACAGAAGACCGAGCCGCTTGGGTTTGCCAAATCCGCATCCGGATCGTAGCCGGCTGCTTCGATGACCTCTTCCTCATTATGGCAGGGTCCATATCCATCCAGGGATGAAACCGGTGCACGGTCGGTAAGTATCGCCTTTCCATCCTCCAGAACCGGTCCTTCAAAAACCGCAAACCGGCGTTCCAGATCCGTCATTGCACGTCCTACCATCTTGTCCGGTATCGTCAGATGAAATGCATAAAATGGCTCCAAAAGCATCGAATGTGCCTGCATCAGGCCATGACGGATAGCCCGGTAAACCGACTGACGGAAATCACCGCCATTCAAGGTATTCACAGGCAATTTTACTACCTGTTATGATACCATGAATGGCGGGGATTGTAAAATTTTATCATCGGTTGATGAAATTCAGTACCACCACAAGCAGCAGCATATGAACTGGATAAAATGCATAACAGAGATACTGGAATGGTTTACTGTGGTAGCCCTGTCTGCCGCGGTACAGCCAAATGGGGATCAATGCCAGAAGCGCAAGCCCCTGCTGGCACAGTTCAAATTCCATGCCAAAGAGCTGAACCGGATACATCAGACCGCCCAGCAGTTCCACATTCAGCCAGTATAGGGCAGCCAGCTGTCCCAAGAAGCACCACCATTTCCGCCCATGGAGGAAATAGAACACAAATACCGTCAGAACACCGATCCCGTAGTAATCCACCATGCAAAGAGTTCCCAGTACCAGACCTGCCAGCACAACCAAAACGCACACCAGCAGATACATCCAGGTTTTTCCTTTTTTCCGTACCTGTTCCATAAGCCAGACACCTAAAAGGCCCAACAGGAATGTCCAGAGGACATTCTGGTGAACCGGATAAAACCAGGTACCGCCGTACATCAAATCAAAGGGAATTTCTGAAAGCACTGCAAACAGCAGCATCCGAAGGATGTACTTTTTAAAGCTTCTGGTGTGGAAGTACCCCTCCACCGCCATAAACGCGAAGATAGGAAATGCCACTCTTCCGGCACAGGTAAGCCACTCCCTAGCAGGAAGAAGCGTCGCCCAAAGGTGATCCATCAGCATAAGTGTCATGGCGATAATGTGCAGGACAGCTGCAGTAAGTTCAAAGTTTTTTGAAGCAGATGAATCCATTCAGTTCTTGTTCCTTTCCTATTGCATTTCTATCGTATAATTATAGCTGTATGTGTGAACATAAAGCATATTGTCCTGAGGCACCAGAAGATCCGGCTGTTTTTTCAGCTCCAGGCTTGCAATAACCTCGCCGGTGTGAAGGTTGAGCTGATAAAGATAATCCTTTTCCGAGGTAAAACCATACCCGCAGATAATAACGTCCTTTTTTACAATAAAATTCATGGTGTTACAGGTCTGATCCCCACTTCGCCAAAGAAGCTTGTTATTTTCCAGATCATAGGCAAACATAAAGCAGCTATCCGGCTGTGCGTAACCATTTGTCACACTGATGCCATAAAAGATATCATCCAGGAGGCAGGCATTATTGCCGTTGATATACCATTTATCCGTTGGATACTCCAGCACATACAGACAATTTCCGGAAATATTTTCATAAATATACAGCGCATCCCCGGACCAGATATACTGATATTCGTCATCATAGAAATTATTCCATTCCTTTCCGACCATAGGAAGGGATAACTGTTTGCTTTCATACCATTCGTTCGCAAAATCGATTCCATTTTCCTCTTCCGACACAATTTTTAACGTTAACGGTGAAACTGCATCTCCCTTCGGATGAATCTCCCCAACTCCGGATAAGTCAATGGTGATATACTTAGTTTCAGGAGCCGCATTTTCCCCTTCCCCTGCATCCTCATTTTGAATCAATATGGACTCCTCACCGGTCTCCCGGACACTTTCTGCAACACTTGACTCATTTTGCATCGTATAATCCATGTCCTTCTTGCCACAGCCAGCCAGGGTGAGCAAACAAGTCCACACAATCATAAAAGTTAGAAGTTTTTTCATATATATCCATTCCTCTCTGCTCAAAAAGATGTTATCACTTTGGATGAACTTTCTTCTGAGCCATTTCTATTTGAACACGTTGAGAAGTCACCTTAACTTATCTCTATATCAAAACATGCCTGGCAGTTTTGCCGCCAGGAATAATCCAGCACCAAATGAGATCAGATTGGCCACAAAGGAATACAGGATATAATATGCATCCTCCTTTTTCTTTTCTGATATCCTCTTAAGAATTGTGCAATACAACACTGCCTCCAGAGCAAATACAATCAGCTCAAAAAGTACATAGAAAAATGTAAATGCAAGAGGGCCGGAATTATAATTAATCACATTGAGCAGCACATTTAAGATAATCTGCGTAATAATGTTGACAACAGCCAGAATCAACAGCTGTTTTTTCTGTCTGAAACCAAACAGCAGCGCCACCAGCATTTCGATTAAAATAGTAAGGACGATCCTTGCTCCAAGAGCCAGCATCTCCTGCCGGTAATTATACGAACGGTAGGCCTCAATCCGCTCATTGGTACTCAAATCATCATTGTATTCCACCGAACCGATATCCACACCATCCATATCCACTGTATAATACGTATCAAATGCATAACGAGCATAAATTCCACTGGATACAAAGGTTTCCGTTTCCGGATAATACAGAAGGATTTTAAAATCATCCGGCGGATAATAGGTCCATGCAAGCTCTTTGCTTTCACTTACCTTCCAGCTCCGCTGCAGAAAATAGTATCCATCCGGATCCTTGTAATTCACAAAGATCTTCCAGATACCAGGATCCATGTACTCTTTCTGGGCACTCTCCGTTCTTCCATCCCAGGCACTTGCCGGACCAGTAGATTTCTCCTTCGACAGCAAAGTTCCATAACAGAGCTCATCCCCCATATGCTCAAACTGAATCCGAACAGAGGCCTTTGGTCCCATATCGGCATTGACTGTCATCGGAAATGCTGAAACTGCCATTATCATACACAAAAGCATTATAAAAACAAGACTGTATTTTCTATTTTTCATACCAAAAGCCTCCCTTCAGATATTTTTATTCTGGTGAAGAATCTCATCGGCATTCTTGCTGCAAAATACTACATCCGATGGGAATCATCTTCCATCTTGTAAACAAACAGGCGGTTCATCCCCTCCTGCCATGGGTATTCAAATTCCAGACGATTCCCAATTCATCACATATTCTTTTTCTCTTGTGAATTCGTCCATCTCTTCACTCTGAATAGTAAATCCTTCTCGTTGATAAAAAGACATTGCCCTGACATTCTTCTGATATACCTTTAACTGTAATTTGTCTTTTTTATCCTTGATGTAATCCAACAACATTTTACCTATGCCACATGACTGCATTTCGTCAGAAACAAAAATACCTTCTATGTATTCATCACTTACTCCTATAAAGCCTTGAATCATTTTATCATCTTCATACACATAAACTTCCGCCTGTGGCAGCATTTCCTTCACGAATTCATAATTACTTATCCAGTATTGTTCAGGAATAAAAAAATGTGCTTTCAGATTAGTTTTCAACCATATATCAGCGACTCTATTTATATCTACCTTCTGCAACTTTCTAATCATAACGATTATTCTCCATCCAACCTGGTTATAACACGATTAACTCATTACGATTTACCTATCTGTACTCAACAATTTCTTCGAAAGGTTTCCTTGGTCTTTTAGCCGGAGCTTCATTGGCAAATCCAATCGCAACAATTCCTGTCAATTGGCTGTCTGTTCCGATAAAATCCATCAGCTCATTATAGGCAAAACAAGTATTGGCAATCCATAAGGTGCCCAATCCATATCCCGTTGCTGTCAGAATCATATTTTCAATCGCCGCACCTATGGACAGTGAATCACATATTTCAACAATTCGCTTTTCATTTTCAATGCTTGCAAATGGAGTATGCTGGTTGGTATTAAGCACTGCTATAAGGCATGGGACCTCCTGCATGATTCTAACGGTATTCTCAGCATCCGGTATGGCAAATGCCCATTCCGGCATAAGTTCATGGGTCATTTTTTCTGAATTTATACCATGACGCATGACATCAACCAGTTTATCTTTTTCTTTCCCCTGATATACAATAAATTTCCAAGGCTGTCTGTTTTTAGCAGATGGTGCAAGGGAAGCACTGTATATGATCTCGTCAATTAACTTCCTTTCGATCTCATCTGGCTTATATTTTCTTATACTTCTTCTATTCTCAATTTCACGTATCATAGATTTCTCTCTCCTTTAGAACCTTGCCCTCAAGACTCATCTTCTCCTATGATTTCCAACCTATCCATCCCAACATGACATTTCAGGAAAAGCACCTCAACACCTGCTGCCTTTGCCTCGTGAAGTGCAGCGCCAAATTCGGGATGCGTTTCCGTATTCGGCCTGACTTCACTAATGCCTTCCATTTGAATCACAAATGCTATCAAACATTTATATCCTTGTCCGCACGCAGCTGCAAGTTCCTTTAAATGCTTAACTCCTCTTTCCGTCGGGGCATCTGGAAAATATCCAACTCCGTCTATCTCAAGGGTGCAGCCTTTGACTTCCATTAGATATTTTTGCTTTCCTTTTTCCATATAGAAATCCAGCCGGCTATTTCCAAAGGTATACTCTGGTTTAATAGAATCATACCCCCGTGTCATCAGCCATTCTTTTACCACTTTATTCGGTGCCTGAGAATCAATGTTAACCCATATCTTATTCTTCTTAACTGCAATCAAATCATAGCGAGTCTTTCGATTTGGATTCTTTTCTATGCAATCTTCCAAAATCACTTCCGCCCCCCGCAGCAGTAATTCACGACAACGTCCCGTATTCTTTACATGAACCGATTCTACCTCTTCCGAGCCATCAATCTTTACCCGCGCAATAAAACGATTGGGACGTTCTATGAAAATTGCTTTCACTATCTTATCATATTTCATGTGACGTTTCCTATTATATGTACTGAAACATTCATTTTACACGATTGGATTCACTGGCAGCGGCCTGTGCTTTGCAGTATAATAATCACAATCAATTCAAATAACACAAAAAGCAAAGGCATCGCTTCCATGTTTGTCGGAACCTTTGCTACGATTACCTGGGAAGTTATGGGACATCCGTTCGGTCTGGCAACCATCCTGGTTGCAGTTCCGGTTTCTTTCCTTACCCTGATCGTTGTCTTCTTACTGACCCAGAAAGAAAATCAGGCGGCTGCCTAAAAGATGGCCTTTACTGATAGAAAAGAATTTTATAGTAAAACCGCTTGGTTCAGATGGGCTGCCGTGCCAATGTACGGCAGCCCATCTGGCATCATTCTATCAGCCCTTTCGCTACCTCTTTCAGTTTCTTAGCCGACTCCACCAGCTTCTCCGCCTCTTCCTCACTCAATGCAATCGGTACATGCGTCTCCACACCCCCGATTCCCACGATCGCCGGCATACTCAGCGTGATATCTTCGATGCCGTACTCCCCGTGCATCATCGCAGACACCGGCAGAATCGAGCGCTCATTGCGGACGATACACTCGCAGATACGTTTTACCGACATCGCAATTCCGTAATACGTCGCCTGTTTTTTCGAAATAATCTCGTAAGCACTGTTTTTGACCTTCTCCGCGATCGCGTCCATCGCCGCATCGTGGTTAAAATGCCCGCGCATCTCGCAGAAATCGTTCAGCGGAATGCCCGATACATTCGTACTGCTCCACGCCGCGATCTCGCTGTCCCCGTGCTCACCGATGATAAACGAATGTACACTCCGGCTGTCCACGCCCAGGTGTTCGCCCAGCGCATATTTAAGCCGTGCCGTGTCAAGCACCGTACCCGAACCGAGCACCCGGTTCTCCGGCAGCCCGCTCAGTTTCAATGCCACATACGTCAAAATATCCACCGGATTCGATACGATCAGCAGAATCCCGCCAAAATCGCGTTTTACAATCTCCGGGATGATACTCTGATAAATTGCCGTATTCTTCTGCACCAGGTCAAGCCGCGTCTCCCCCGGCTTCTGGTTCGCCCCCGCTGTGATAATGATGATCGCCGCGTCCGCCGCGTCGTCATACGTGCCCGCGTAGATCTTCATCTGCCCTGCAAACGGAATCCCGTGCGCGATATCCTTCGCCTCGCCGTCCGCCTTTTCCATATTTACATCTAACAGAACCAGCTCGGAAAATAACCGGCTCTGCATCAGTGTAAATGCCGTTGCTGAACCCACAAATCCGCACCCGATGACTGCCGCTTTTCTTGGATTTACCTCTCTGCTCATACGCTCATTTCTCCTTTTTTCTCCGGCTTATACTACATGTCCATGTTTCTAGCATCCGCTCTCTGCATATGGACAAGCATACCTCTAGTCTCTCCTGCCATTCATATGTATTGTACCGCTTACAAGAAGAAGTATACATGCTTTGGAACATTTTTTCAGTTGTTTAAACAACGAAAATAGAAACTATAACACTTTCTGATCATCCGACGACAATGTGTTTACCAGCAAAGAGGAGTTTCCATCATGTATTTTTCCGCACATTCCCGCTGCTTCGATCCTGCCGCAATCTATTTTCACTTTGCATCACAGCAGGCAGAGTTCTTCGTAACTATCTTATTTATGTAAAATTGAATAAAAACATGTAAAATCAACATTTTCATCGATAGACAAAAAAAGTCCCACGAAACTGCTACTTCCGGCAATCCCGTGGGATGTTTTCGTTTTTTTATTTCAAAGCTCTGCCACGCTCACATTCTGGCTACTCCAGCGCCTCCAGAAATTCCTCATGGTTCATGACTTTTCCAATCTTCGGGAAAATCCATTTTTCACAGAAATCCTGCTCTTCCTGCGTATCGGTCGCGGTGCAGTCGTTGATGACGATGACACGGTAGCCCTTATCATACGCCGAACGCGCCGATGACTCTACACACCAGTCGGTATGGAAACCAGTAAATGCTACATACTCGATCTCATTTGCCCGCAGATAATAGTCCAAACCAGTCGAATGGAACGCGTCTAGCGTTTTCTTGCCTTCAACCACCACATCACCCGGCTGCGGAGTCAATTCTTTGATAATCTCCGGTCCCGGTGTGCCGCGCAGCCATGCGCCGGTTCCCCAGTCTGCTTCCATATCCATCTCGATTCCACGCAGACCCTCACACGCCGGACCACCCTTTTTCAGCTCTGGAAATCCCGGATCAAACGGATGGAACGGGCAGTAAAAGATTTTTGCCACCTGACCTCGCGCCTTCTCCAGTAAATCCTGAAGATTGGCGATGACATGACGCTCGGCGAGCTGCTCCTTGATGTGGGCGTACATCGTTCCGCCCTCGGACAAGAAGTCATTCTGCGGTTCAATCAAAACAATCGCAACTTTCTCTTTCGGAATCTTAATCTGTGCCATACACTTCTCCTTTCCTATTACATCGCATTCGGCAGGAATAATACAATCTGCGGAATGAAAATACAAATCAAATCGACAATAATGATCGCTGCCAAGAACCACATCGAACCGGCGAAAATCTCGTTGACTGTGATCCCCTCCATGCCATCCATTCCGTACAGGGACGATTTAACGGTAAATACGTTCATGCCAAACGGAGGCGTAATCATACCGGTTTCAATCGCAATGATCATAACCAGACCGAACCATACTAAGTCATAGCCTAAATCTGCCATAATCGGGCACATCAGAGGCGTCGTTAAAAGCAGAATCGAAGTAGAATCCAGGATACATCCCAGTACCATCAGAATCAGGATAAATAATAAAACGATTCCGATCGGCGGGATGCTGAAACCTTCTACCAGATCCCGGAGTACATTGATGACACCGCACATGGACAACGTCTTGGAATATGTGGATGCCGATACCAGAAGAATCAGGACGCTGCCGGAGGTTGAACCTGCCGATAAAAGCGTCTCCCAGAACTCCTTGCGGTTGAATCGCTTCCGGAAAATCACAATCAGGAAAGCGCCGAACGCACCGACTCCGCCTGCTTCCGTCGGAGTGAAGAATCCACACCAGATACCTCCGAGGGAGATGATAATCAGAAGAACAATCGGCCACGGACGCAGCACAATTTTCCAGAAATTTTCTTTTTCATACTCAGTCAGCTCCTCTACCTCCGGAATATAATCCGGTTTGATATGTGCGACCGTCAAAATGACGATGATAAATGCGATCGTCATCAGAATACCCGGCATAACCGCCGCCACAAACAACTTGCCGATCGATACGTCCGCCTGCGAGCCGTAGACAATCATCAGAAGACTCGGAGGAATCAACATACCTAAGATCGCAGAGCCAGAGATCGTTCCCAGCGCGATCTTACGGTTATATTTCAGACGAAGCATCTGCGGAAGTGCAATTTTCGTAAAAACAGCCGCTGACGCAACCGTAACACCTGTGATAGCTGCGAAAATCGCATTGGCGATAACCGTCGCGATTCCGACGCCGCCCCGGACTTTCTTTAATAAAAGGCTGGCTGAATCATACAAATCCTGGCTGGCGCCGGATAAGTTCGCCAGAAGTCCCATCAAGACAAACAGCGGAATAACGCCGAACATATACTGCCGGACCGCGCCCCACGCCGACTGGCTTAGCACGTTCATCGCTGTTGAAAAACGTCCCGTGAAAAGGAATACACTGAGCACACTGGTAAACATCAGGGATGTGCTCAGATGAACACCAAAGAAAATCAGCGCCAGCAAAAGAATCAGTGAAAGTGCTGCTACTGCTCCTGTACTCATTCTGCCTTCCCCCCTTCTGCAAAGCTTTTTCCTGTAACTAATTCATACGTATACTTTATAATCTGGTTGATAAATTCCAGAATCATCAGCGCGGAACCGAATATAATGGAAAAACGCCCCGGAACCGTTGTGATACGGACCGATCCGGCTATCTCCGCTTCATGAATCGAAATTGCATTTAACAGATTTCCCCAGCTTGCCCGGATAATAAATGCATACACCAAAACACCAATCAGCGCTGCTACAATATCGATCACATGTTTTCCCTTTACACCGACCTTATCATACAGCATAGTTGTCCGGACATGGGCTCCCTTAACTGCTACATACGGAATCTCCAGAAAACATACGATAATGATAATGCTGCTGACAATTTCCGCCGTTCCCGCGAACGGTTTATTTAATATCAATCGGCTTAGAACGTCCGCTGTAATCAGAATCATGATTCCAAATACTGAGATCGCTGCAATTCCATCCATAATACTCAAAAAACGTTCCAGACACCGATCTAATTTTCTAAGGACTGACATATCATCCCACCTTTTCTCTCTTCTGTCTGTTCTTTCTCTGTCTTTCTGAACACATCGGGACATACCTTCGCTGTATGTCCCGATGCACTTTTCACACGGCTCACACTCTCCTCTGCGACAAGCCGCTCCCTTCAATTTTCTTACTCGCTGATCTTCCAGTCGCGTACTCTCTCTACACCCTGAGATTCCAGAATCTCATAATAATCTTCCACGATCTCGGAACCATTGTACCCAGCGTCGTCAAGGCTCTTTACCAGACCATTGACAACATCCGGAAGACTTGCTGCCCATTTTTCCTGCTCTTCACGGCTCAGAGTTGTAACGGTACAGCCCTGCTCTTCCAGTGCTTTGATATCTTCTTCGTGAATCGTATTGATATACTCAGACTCATAGTCCAGATAGCCCTCGCCAACCTCGGAAATGATGTTCTGTACATCCTCCGGCAGGTCATTCCAGGTATCCATATTGACAGTAATTGCATTGAACGGAACTACGTTGAAGTTTGCGTCCAGATAATACGGCGCTACCTCATATACCTTTAAGTTGACACAGGAATGGGTCGGCTGAATCGTCGCCTGACATACATTCGTCTGTAAGTTCTGATAGGTATCATTTAAGGAAGTCTGGACGCCGACTGCACCAGAGCCCTCGATCCAGGAGAGGTTGATGCCTGCCGCGCCGATCTTCATTCCGTTTACATCTTCCAGAGACTTAACTTCTTTCGTGCTGAAGAATCCATACGGATCCGATACACCGATTCCGACGAACTTCTGGTTGTAGCTGTCTTCATAAATCGAAGTGAATTCCGGATATTTCTCATACATCTGTTTGATCGTCTCTGCCACAATCAGCGGATCGGAGCAGGAGAACGGCATACTGTAAACCATATCCTGTAACGGAAGTCTGGATGCCTCAAATACAAGAATCGTACATCCGATATCGACCAGACCATCCTGCACGCCCTGCAACTCATTTCCCAGGGAGATAACAGAACCGCCGTAGGATTTAACCCAGTCGATCTCATAATTTGTCTCTTCACTGACTCTCTCCGATACATTTTTCACAAAATAATCTTCCAGCGCTGTGATCCATGGGTTGGATTCCGAATGTCCGGATCCAATTCGAAGTGTAATCTTTTCTTTTCCGCTGGTTGCTTCTGCCTGTTTTTTATCGCCGCCTGTTGTACTGTCTGTTTTCGCAGATGAACTTCCACCGCATCCCGTCATTGCCGTCATTGCCATTATCGCTGCTAAACCTAATGCCACAAATCGTCTTCTCCTCATGTTCCTTCTTCCTTTCTTTTTCTCTTTTTCACGTTCTGCGTTTCTTTTTTGTTTCGCTTCTCCGTTGGACACCGGATATTGGATACAATTTGATACTATTACTCTAACACCACCTGTCTGTTTTGTCAATAAACTTTCTTATATAAACATCATTCTGTACAGTTTAAACAATATTTTAGTTTCAGATTGGATACATTATCCAATTTTATTGCTATTCCTTTTCTTTTCGGTTATAATAATCATAAAGAAATTTAAAAGGAGCCATGGTTTATGGATCAGACACAACCAATTATTCAATATACAACCGTTTCCGACTCAGTCTATCTCTGGGTCAAAAATGCAATTATTCAAGGTGAGTTTAAGCCAGGCGAACATATCGCCCAGGAACGCCTCACCAAAACACTTGGAGTCAGCCGCACCCCGGTCCGCGACGCAATCAAACGTCTGGAAGCAGAGGGACTTTTGATCACGAAACCGCACTGTGGGGCAGTCGTATTCCAGCTCTCCAAGGAACGTCTGACGGAAATCTACGACATCCGTATCCTGATGGAGCAGTACTGCGCCGCCAGAACCTGTATCAGGGCAAGTGATGACGATATCCGCCAATTGGAAGAGATTAGTTTAAAAATGCTCGATTTTTCCAATAATTCGAAGGAATTTATGCAGCTGGACCGCCAGTTTCACACCCGGTTCTGTGAGCTCTCCGGCTGCGACGACACCGTTGAGATCCTGCAGGGACTCTGGAATAAATGTGATTCCTTCAAATCCATCTACTACTCTCTGGAGGGACGCATCAACGATACTCTGTCCGAGCATGCAAAGATCATCCAGGGACTGAAAAACCGCGATATCGACGCCACCAAACAGGCGATCTACGGTCATCTGAAAGATGTTGTCGAATGTGTTGGACGCCAAGCCAATTTTTCTTAAAGACAAAACACCTACCAAGCATCGACAGCCGTATAATTACAAAAGGCGATGAGCGCAGTTCCTGTCTCTCTGCGTTCACCGCCTATTACTTTTTTCTGCTTTTCTTATCTACCCGCCAACAGCGAAATCTGCGCCGTCTCCTCGACAAGTTCCGCCAGATAAGCTGCCTCGCGCATCGTCCCTGCCACCGTCACCTGACCGTGACCGCGCAGAAGGAATGCATTCATCTCTTTATTTTTCCGGAACTCTTCCAGAATCATCGGGAAATATTCCTTCGGAACGGCATACGAATGGGTGTCAAACACCGGCACATTTCCGCCCAGCTTCATTTCCGAATGGTGCGTCGAAAAATCAAGCGTCTCATGCTTATCCGCCCATGCAGTCGCATATGGGGAATGGCAGTGCATGATCGCGCACACCTCCGGGAGCTCCCGGTAGATCGCACCGTGCAAAAGAGCTTCTTTGGATGGTTTCCGATTGCCCTCAATCAAGTTTCCGTCAAAATCCGTCACAACAATTGTGTCCGCGCACACCTCGTCAAACGCCACATCCGTCGCCTTCACAAGCATCCAGTCATGCCCTGGCGCACGCATACTCAGATTTCCGCCGTTGCTCATCTGATAGCGGAGCTGATAAAATTTGTGAGCCGCCTGTTCCATCGCATCGCTCAGCTCTTTGTATTCCTGATATTTCATGCGCTCTCCTTTCTGCTGCCCTCCGCTTCATTCAGCAGCGCTTCCATCTCCTGTGCGCAGATATCCGCAAATTCAGGATCACAGAAATTCAGATCATACGCTTTAAACACAATCTCCGGCTTCAGATCCGCCTCGAAAATCTGACGCATCTTCTGAATTGTCTCCGGTTTATAGAAAAATTCCCCCGGATAACTCATTGTCCGCAGTCCTCCCATCGGGAGAATGACCTCCGTTTTTCCCTTGGAACGATTCAGTCGTTCCACGATCGTGTGTGTAATATCCAGAATTTCGCTCTCATACAGGCGCGTATGTGTTAAATCCTGATTATGCCATACGTACCCCCGATCTTCCTCATCTTTTAAAAGTTCCTCTTTCCTCAGACACGCAAAATCAATGCCGCCCGGGCAGATCAGCGCCGGGATCCCCATCTCCGCTGCCGCACACAGGCGGTTATCCGCACCCTTGCTGTATCCGTAATCGCCCAAATATTCCGCTGTCATCTCATGCAGTGAGAGATCCATAACGGCTGAAATAACGCCCTCGCGGATCATCGACTCCATCACCCGGCCGCCGATTCCGGTCGAATGGAAGCTGATCATCTTCCTGCCGCGCGCCGTCAGCTCGTCGGATGCCCGCATCACGGTATCATTCGTAATCCCCATAAGCGTTGTCGCGATATATTTTTCCCCATGTGTATCGATCCGTTTTCCCCCATATGTCACCATGCCAATCAGGGCGCTGACTGTATTTCCCAACACAGCCTCATTAACGGGGTTCATACCGGCAAAATCAACGATCGACGGAACCACCATGATATCTTTATCGCCCACAACCGTGTCAAAATACCGGTATCCGCTGGCGATCGTGGAACAGATAATCTTCGGAAATCCGATCGGAAGCAGCCGCAGCGCCGCAGAACACATAACTGTATTTTGCAGTCCCCCCATTCCCATCACGCCGTGAATTTTTTTCTCTCCGACGAGTTTTAACAGCATCTTGGAAATACTCTCCGTCATCGCTGCGATCGCACCGCTCTTGTCCATCGCGTGCACCTGCTCCCAGGTATAACCACCCATTGCCAGAATCTCCTCCCGGCTGACATCTGCGCGCATCGGAATATGCGGTCCCGTGCTGACATCGAGTATCAGCGGACTGTTTCCGCTCATTTTTATTTTTTTCTGTACAAACTGTACTTCATGATATTTCGTGTCACAGCTTGCAATTACCCCAACCACTGCCATTTTCTCGAAGTCTCACGAACTTCTTCTTTCACCTGCCTTTCGTCTTAAAGACCAAAGATCGGTGTTTTCGAAACCCGATCTAACATCTCGCGGTCATGACAGGTCAGAATCTTATCCAGACTCTCTGCCCGGGCTTTGATAAGCTCGATGCTCTTCCAGGCGGAGACAATATCTGAAAACCGGTTCGGAGGCGTAATATCATAATGAATCTCTTCGATCGGTTTCGTATTATCCATAATGAAAATTGCATCACCGCAGCAAATATATCTGCCCGCTGCCGTGTCGATCTCAACCGACTGATGACCGATGGAATGTCCCGGCGTCTCAAATACGCACACGCCCGGCATGATCTCTGCCTCGCCTTCTACCAGTTCCATCTTAATTCCCTCAAATGGGCGGGTAATGCCAAGCTGCGGCGCCTCGTATGATTTGTAATAGAGCGGGATTGGATCCATCGCAAATTCGTATTCCTTCTTGTTTACATAAAATTTCGCATTCGTGAATTTATCCATATAGAAGCAATGATCCCAGTGCAGATGGGTAAACACTACAATATCAATATCCTCCGGTTTATATCCAATCTTTGCAAGCTGATCCGCGATCGCCATGCCCTCCGGCTGATATGATCCATGATGGTGGTATTTATCGGCGCGCTCTGTGTATGCCATGCCTGTATCCACAAGCAGCAGTTTGTCTCCGCCCTCTACCAGATACGTAAAAACTGGGTATTCTTCCTCCCGATCGGAAGCATCGGGATAATATGCCACCGTAGAATGGTGGTAAAGATACTGTTTCGGAATCATCGTCACGAAACCAGTGTTGATTGGTCTGATTGTTAAGTTACTCATATCGGTACCTCCTGTCGCTCGTCTGGCTATCTCAAACATGAGATAAATGCCAAATTTGTTTCTTAAAATGGAGCATCCAATATTGTATCCAGTGTCCAATAGTATTATAATAAAAAGAAGCATAGCTGTCAAGAAAAGTTTCAATTTCCATCTGAAAGTAACAATGAATCGGATCCAAAACACCAAAAAGGAGGAACCTCATATGAAAATTACGGTTGCAATCGATTCCCTGAAAGGAAGTCTGGCCTCGATGGAAGCCGGAAACGCCGCCAAAGGCGGCATTCTCCGTGTCTATCCCGAGGCAGAAGTCTTCGTGCGCCCTCTGGCAGATGGCGGCGAGGGAACCGTGGATGCCCTGACGGAAGGACTGGGCGGCAGGATCCGCACCATCTCCGTCTCCGATCCGCTCGGACGCTCCCTTCAAGCCGACTACGGGATTCTCACCTCACCGGGACAGGGCGAACCGCTTGCGGTGATCGAGATGGCTGCTGCCTCCGGACTTCCGCTCCTGGCTGCTACGGAACGCAATCCACTCCGCACTACCACCTACGGCGTCGGAGAACTGATCCTTGACGCCATCCGCCAAGGCTGCCGGCGTTTCCTGATCGGCATCGGCGGCAGCGCCACCAACGACGGCGGACTCGGCATGCTCTCCGCGCTGGGATATCAATTTCTCAAAGAAGACGGAACGCCCGTCTCCCCGGGTGCCGCCGGACTGTCAGAGCTTTCTTCCATCCGTATCGGCTCCATTCTTCCCGAACTGCCCGCGTGCAGCTTCCGGATCGCCTGTGATGTCACCAATCCGCTCTGCGGTCCAAATGGCTGCAGTGCCGTCTATGGTCCGCAAAAAGGCGCTTCCAGGGAAGATATCGTAAACATGGATCGCTGGATGCAGGCATACGCCGTCCTCACTGCCCGGCAATTTCCACACGCCGATCCAACGGTTCCCGGCACGGGTGCCGCCGGAGGTCTCGGATTTGCCTTTTTAAGCTATATGAACGCCGTCCTGGAACCGGGCGCCTCGATCGTGCTGGAAGAAACTTCTCTGGAATCGTTCATCCGGGACAGCGATATCGTCATCACCGGTGAGGGTCGTCTCGACGGACAGACTGCTATGGGAAAAGCCCCCATCGCCGTCGCCAGATTGGCTAAAAAATACGGCAAGCCCGTCTTCGCCTTCTCCGGCTGCGTCACCCCAGATGCCATCCAGTGTAACGATGCCGGAATCGACGCCTTTTTCCCAATTCTCCGCTCCATCTGTTCGCAGGAAGAAGCAATGGAACCGACATCCGCCCGGAAGAATCTGAGTGATACGGTGGAACAGGTGATGCGGGTGGTTCGGCGGTTTTCGTAAAAATTGGAAACAAAGAATGTGCTGATATAAGAAAATCGGAGAGGAACTTTGATCATTCATTCTCTCCGATTTTTTTCAACTTACCTTGTATATTAGCTATTATACATTCACTTTTTCGAAATCATTGCCATAAATTTTCGAATATACATCCTTCTAATTTTTATTTAGAGAGCGCCTTCTCCGCCGCATCCAGCCCCTCATATCCATATGCCTTCACTTCCGCCTCCATCGTCAGAAGTGCCAGACTCTTTCCTTCCTTTTTCAGTTCATTGATAAACTGCCAGTACGTATGCAGAGTGCTGTCCGAGTAAGTCCGCAGTTCTCCAAGCAGGTACGTCTGGAAGGAAGTATCATACGGCGTATCTTCAGAACTGTAGAGAAGCCGGTTTCCAGACGCCAGCACCGGATATTTCGCCTGGTACTCTTCCATCCAGGCAAGCTGCTGTTTCACGATCGCATCACTCCACTGTTCGCCCGCCAGCGTCGGATCAATCAGAAAATGATGCAGTTTCTTAAACTGCTCCGGTGCGGTGCTCGCCATCATCCACGCATATTTCTCCATTACCAGATTGCGCCCCTGCTCATGGGCGCGGTCCATATCCGCCTGCACGCAGTCTATGAGTTCCTCTGTCCACGGTGCAAAATGGCTTCGTCGCATGATAAAAAATGTCTCCGGATCGTCCTGACAAGAAGCACGTCCGCCCTCGTTATTGACTTTCTGAAAATCTTCCCACTCCATCTGAATCAGTTTCTCTATTTTCTCCTGTTTCGTCATACGCTGTCCTCCCTTTCGCTTGCCAGATCCCTTCCAAATCAATTTCCTGCATCTTTTCTGTCAGTTACAGTCCATGCGCGTTCCCATTTTGATGTGTCTATCCGCGGCTTATCCTTCCATCACATGACATTTTTTCAACTCCGAATCCTGAATCCGTTTCATGATCTCCCACGTATGCGCTTCCAGAAATGCATCCCGGCTGTCAGTCAGTCCCTGTTTTCGCAGTTCCCCAACTACCGCCTGACAGATTTCCTCGATCCGACCCACGCGCGGATCCAACTGGTTTACATAAGGATTCCATCCCGGGGGAAACGGCGGCTTCCACATCTCGCTCGTATCTCCCATCACCGAAAGCTCCCGGATTTTTTCCGCCACCTCCGGCAGAATCTGAAAGTTTTCCATTCCCCGGAACATCCACTTATAGTAAGGCATATACGTCCGGTTTAGTAAATAGACCATCGAAATCGCCTGCCGCACAAATTCATCGAGCGCCAGCATCGCCGCAACCGTATCACCCCGCCGCATACAGCGGCCATAATTATACTGTCCCGACTGCGCCATTTTCGCTGCCCGCGCCGCGATCTTCTTGATCCGGACATCCTCTGGATAATACTTCCGAAGCTCCTCGCGGACCGCGGAAAATTCTCCCAGTCCATCCTCAAAAACTGCCCCGCCTGTAACTGCCGCCAGCTTATCCTCCGGCAGATGCAGCCAGCGCATCAAGCTCCTTGGCGGCTGTTCCATCCCGATAAAACGGCTGTAAAATGCCTCTATCTCAAACACACCGACACGTCCGCCGCCCCGCGCACTTGTAAGCCGTGCCGGAATGCCCGCAAACTCCCCCGGCAAACGGTCGTAAGCATCCTGAAGCGCCTTCCCGTACTGGTTATAATCTTCCGCCGAAAGCCAGAGGTCAAAACCTGCCCCGAAATCGTGATCCTGCGATATCGCATCGTCAAATCCCAGGCATTCCGAACCTTCGCCCACCAGCCCCGCCGCCAGCCGCGGCAGAAGCTCTGGAAATTCCCGCTCCAGCATCGGACGCCCAACTTCTTCATAATATCGTTTTGCCAGTTCCAGTCCCTGCATCTGATCCCCCTACCTGATTTTATGGTTTTTTCTATTTCTACGTTTTCTCTATTTTCAGTATCTTTTTTTCATGCGCGTTTCTTGCACGCTTTTTATCAAATCTTCCATCTGAAAACTTTTCAAAAAACGCTTTTTTCTTGTCCTGTCTCAGAATTTCGCATCCTTGAACTGACAGCTCGCACAGTGGCTCGGGTTTCCGCCCTTGTCTTCCTTCTTGTCTGCAGCTCCGGTAATACCTTTTTCTTCCTTTTCTTTTTTGATCATTTCCAGATTCTGGCGGATCACCGCGCACGCATCGCTCTCGCCAAACCGTGACTGCGTTACCATCAGTGCTTTTTCCAGCAGCCCGATCGCCTGATCATAATTGCCGCGCCGCCATGCCAGCTCCCCGGCTGCTGCCAGCGCCGAACCGAAATGTCCCGACTGCACGCCCTCCGGGGACGCATAAAAGGTCAGGCTTTCCTTTAACTCCTCGTCTGCCTCATCCAGCCGTCCCAGCGCCATCAAGGATAGCGCCCGGTTGACATGGGTCGTTGCCACCTCCGCCTCGCTGTTCTCCATCTTTTTAATCAGTTCCAGCGCCTTATCCAGCGATTCCAGCGCCTTTTCATGTTCCTCCTGTTCCTGATAAATCTGGCTGATATTATTGTAGAGACTTGCCATCTCATAGCCATCCGTTTTTCCAAGATTCTTAAAAATCGCTTCCGCCTCCCGGTACTGGGAAAGCGCTTTCTCCACATCTCCTGCCATCCGGCGCGCGGTTGCCGCATTTAAAAGTGTCGTTCCATGGTGGATCGAACCATCCAGTCCCATCCCCGCAATCAGGGACAGCGCCATATCCGCCATATCGACTGCCTGTGCAACCCGTCCGGTATTCCGGTAGAGTCCTTCCATCTCATTGCACATCATCAGGCAGAGGCTTTTGTTCCCTGAATCCAGCCCTTCCTTCATCCAGCCCATCATTTTCTCTTCCGCTTCGTCCAGTTTTCCCTGTGCATAAAGGCGATCCAGTTCCTGAAACATCTGCTGTGTATCCATTTTTATCCCTCTTTCTTTCCCTTCTTTATTCTTGTTTCTGTTATTTTTTCATTAATGTGCCTTGGCACCTTTGACACAAAAATAGATACCGCAAAACCTTTTTCCCATCCCTCTGCTCCCCATCTTCTTATTTCTGACAGGTCAGTGCACGGATTCTGTGGTTTTGCGGTATCCACTATCTGTTCTCAAACCTTGTAAAATCTATCTCTTTCTCAATAATGCTTTCTATGCTGCCATGCAGCACCCGCATTCGGATCGCGTTTCATTTCAACGATTCAGCTTTTACAAATCCTGTATTCATCAAACGAAGCAGCTTCCGATCGCCGCATCACCCCATCGGCGAATATCCAAACGTATTTACCAGCGCATCAATCTTCTTTCCTGCCTTGCAGAGCGGGCAGTCACGGTAATCTGAATACGTATAATCCGGTAAATCCTTCTTGCCAAAGACTGACTTGATCGGCACACCATCCAGCGAATCCATCGCACTGAAAATCGCCGATGCGCCCTGTAAGATACCACCGTAATACTGGATGCTCTCAACTGCCTTATTTAAGGTGCGTCCCGTCGTCACGGATGCCATCAGGATCATCACGTGTTTATCGCGGATCATCGGAATCAGGTTGTCACGGAAAATGATCTGGCTGTTGTTGTTGAACTCCGGGCTGATTACATAGATAGATTTGTGCGCGTTCGTCGAGAGAAAACCGCCCTTTGCCAGCTCCTCCGCCAGAAAAGCACCGATAACTTCCGTGCCCTCCATGCAGACAATCGTGTCGATCACAGTGTCATACAGATACATGCCAACCAGCGCCTGTGCAACTTCCTCCGCCTCTTTCGTTCTCGCTTTCAGGGTCGTCACATCAATGTAATAATTGATATGTGCATGGTTTGTTGCGAAATGTCCTGGCCGAATCTTTAACGGTACTGTCGCTCCAGTTGTGTAGATCTTTGTATAACTTTTCTCCATAAAAACGCCCCCTTCTCCATCTAAATAGGTGTTCATAAATGTTTGAAACTGCTTCTAAAAGTTCCATGTTCACAGTCACTTCCATCCATGGATTGATACCCTTATTATACTAGAAAATGTGGCGTTTAACAAGATAAAATCTGTCATCATATGTATATTTTTTTATTTTTCTGTCTTTTCTCTAGGCATTTTTTCTCACAAACAGAACACACACCCGATACTAAGACTGTGAACTACTCGGTAACTAAGTTACCAGAGCATCTGAAATCTGGCGGGATACCGCCTTTTTTCAGGGTGCGTCCATGACACCACTACTGCTTGCCTTTCGGCTATACAGCTACTTTTATTATTTCTGGATTCTTTAGTCCGGTTACGGACAGTTCTTTCTGTTTTCCGGATACGGAAAGATATTTACGCAGAATATTAAATGCTCCTACTGCATCCGCATTATATCTTACTCCATCCGTTATATACATGCCACGCTCTTTTCTGTTTGATGCTTCTGCATATCTTTTTGATAGTTCTGGTGAAAACGGGCTGCACTGGCTGG